>CAJXEN010000019.1 GCA_913052465.1 uncultured Oceanospirillaceae bacterium | reverse complement strand
CCGTCACGACGCGGGTCCCACAGTTATCACCGCACCATTTTTGTTTGATGAACTGTTCAATCTTTTTGATGAAAAGCTCACCGATCACCTCGACTTTGTGCCGTTAGATCCCTTTTATCGATTCCACTTTGCCGATGGTAGTCAGTTTGATTACCGAGCCAGTATAGAAGACACCTTAACCGAAATTAGGCGCTTTAACCCAGATGATGCAGACGGCTATTTAAGGCTGCTGAAAAAGTCTAGGCAGGTGTATAATGTGGGATTTAAACAGCTAGTGCACCGGCCTTTTAATAATATCTGGGACATGGTTAAACAGGTGCCGGCGCTGCTAATGTTAAAGTGCTACAAAACAGTTTCGCAAATGGTTAATAGTCATCTCAAACACCCACTCATTCGCCAAGCGTTTTCAATCCACCCTTTGCTGGTGGGTGGTAATCCGTTTAAGACAACGGCTATTTATACCCTTATCCACTATCTTGAGAGGCGTTGGGGTGTATTTTTCTGCATGGGTGGCACTGGCAAATTGGTACAAGAATTGACAGCCCTTATGGAGCGTCAGGGTATTAATATTCAACTCAATGCTGATGTTGATGAAATTGTGCTAGAAAATAATCGTGCTGTGGCTGTACGACTAAGTAACAATGAGGTGATTAGCGCCGACCTTGTGGTATTTGGTGGCGACCCAGAAACTTGTTATCAACATTTGCTGCCGCAGAAAAAGAAACGCTTACCTAGTATTAAGAAGCATTATAGTATGGGGCTTTATGTGCTTTATTTTGGTACTAAAAAGCTCTACCCTGATGTGGCTCATCACAGTATTTGGATGGGGCCTAGGTTCAAAGAATTGTTGGAAGAAATTTTTGACGCCAAACACATGAGTGATGACTTCTCTCTTTATGTGCATCGCCCCACAGCCACCGATAAGAGCTTTGCGCCAGAAGGATGTGAATCTTTTTATGTGCTGTGTCCAGTACCTAACTTGCAGGGCAACGTTAACTGGGAAACCGAAGGTGAATTGCTGCGTGATCGCATAGTAACGGCATTAGAAGAAACCATATTGCCTGACCTATCGGCAGTCATCGATGAGGTCTTTTGGATGACTCCAAAAGATTTTGCCAATGACTACCGCTCTATGCATGGGGCTGGATTTTCTATCGAACCACGCCTTACCCAGTCAGCTTGGTTTCGCTTTCATAACCGTGATAAATCAATAGATAATCTTTACTTTGTTGGCGCTGGCACGCACCCTGGCGCGGGCTTACCGGGTGTGGTGAGTTCGGCTAAGGTGGTTGAGGAACTGCTCACTGGGATAGAGGTGGGCTCGGGTGGCTAAGTTATGAAAATTTCTCAGCCTAGCCAAGAGTTTGCAGATACTGCACAACCACAACAGGTTCTAGCCCGCAACGGGAAAACATTTTATTGGGCCAGTAAGTTTTTGGGTGCCGACCAAGCTGATCGGGCCGCAAAGCTTTACCTATTTTGCCGTTACGTTGATGATTTGGCAGACGGCGATTTACCTGACCGACAGGCGTCACTGGTGGCTATTCGAGCTCGCTTAGCGGGTGAGGATGTAGCAACTGGAGCTGAAGTTGAAGCCTTTATGATATTGGCTAAGCAGTACAATATTCCCCTAAGTGCGGCTGTTGAATTATTAGACGGAATGTTGCTCGACCAAAAACCCACGGCCCTTGTTAATGAAGCTGAGTTGGTGCGCTATTGCCATGCCGTAGCAGGCACTGTGGGTTTGATGATGTGCCGATTGCTTAACTGTAAGGAACCGCGCGCTGACAGTTTTGCCATTGATCTAGGTATTGCGATGCAACTTACCAATATTTCTCGTGACGTGCTGGAGGACGCAAAGATGGATCGGCGTTATTTACCTGCAAGTTGGGCTAATTTTAGCCCCCAACAAATCGCCCAAGCAGACGATGAGTGTCAACAACAGGTGGCGCTGGCCATCAGCCGCTTGTTAGATCTTTCAGAACAGTTCTATGCCAGTGCGCAACTAGGGATTCGGTTGCTACCTTTTCGATCAAGGCTGTCTATTGCTATGGCACTGCGCGTTTACCGCCAAATTGGTTGGGTTCTTAAACGTCGTAAATTAGTTTGGTGGCATGGTAGAGTCATGGTCACAACTAGTGAAAAAGTGTTATTGAGTCTGCGCAGTCTGGCAGATTTGCGACCCAAAAAAGTTCCTCCCCATGAAACGATACTGCACCAACATTTAGACGGATTAGCCGGTGTCCAGCGAAGATAAAATTATAGACTTAGACATTGCTATTATTGGTGGTGGCAGCGCGGGTATGGCCTTGGCAAGTCGGTTAGATGGTTTGTTTGCCACAGTGTTCGAGCCTAAAACGGCATCTGAACGTGACTGCAGTTGGGCTCTGTGGGCGCAAGCGCCACAACTACTAGAGTTAAGCCTTTCAGTGCGCGGCAGTTGGGATAAATGGCGCTTAATAGATCACAGTGGCGAAGTAATTCACCATAGTCATCAATATCGCTACACGTGCTTAAGTTCAAAGCAATATTTGCAGTGGTGCGAAACCCACCTTAAACAGTCAGTGAATCTGCTTAGGGCTCCAGTTGAGAATCTTGTAACTAAGGGCAGTGGTGCAAGTGGGGGTCAATTTGATGCAGGGGGTCAAAGCTATAGAGCAAAAGTGATTTATGACAGCCGACCCCCGAAAGTGCCAAAAAATAGCCTTTGTCAGCATTTTATTGGCTGGGAAATAATCCTCAAAAAACCAATAGATAATGCTGACATTGCCACCTTAATGGATTTTCGAGTTGATCAGTCGCGTGGGCTGCATTTTATTTACGTACTGCCTTATACCGATCGACACCTCTTGGTAGAGTCAACCATGATTTCAAATCAACTTGAAGACAAGGACTGGTATCGGAATGCTATTACTTGCTGGTTAAAGGAACGTGATATTGAAGTTGAGGCTCAGTTGCACGAAGAATATGGTGTGATTCCTATGACCAAGGTGCAGCCTCAAAATGCTGACGTGGTTAATATTGGTGCAGTTGGAGGCGCTATTCGCCTGTCATCTGGCTACGCTTTCAGCACCATTCAAACTCAGATGAAAGCCCTTGCAAATTCTATTACAGCGGGTAAAGCGGAGCTTCCCAAAGCATTCTCTGGCGCTTTAATGTTTATGGATAAGGTATTTAACCGGGCCCTTAAGGCAGAGCCTGATAAGGGGGTCAGTTTTTTTATGGCGACCGCCAAAGCCTTAAATGCTGATCAATTTTCGCGCTTTATGCTCGGTCAAGCGCGGCCGATTGAATGGGTCAGAGTAATCTTAGCCATGCCAAAAAAGCCGTTTCTAAAAGCGGCGTTAAAACAGTGGTTAAACCATGACTAGCTGGGACCTTTGGGCCATTGGTGCAGTGCTGCTCATGGGTATACCCCATGGTGGCTTAGACGGTGCGATAGCTCGCCGTGTGGGTTGGCCCAGGGGTTGGGTTGGATGGCTTGCATTTAATTTATTTTATTTGATGCTGGTGGCTTTGGTTGTGTGGGTCTGGTGGCAATGGCCATTAGTTAGCTTGGCGGCCTTTCTATTTATTTCAGCCCTGCACTTTGGTGCAAGCGATATTGCAGACACAAAATTGCTTGCAGCAAAAAAAACTGACCATCAATGGCTACCGCTAATTGCCCACGGTGGGCTAGTGGTGGTTGTTATTCCAAGCCTGCAACCATTAAAGGTGCAGCCTTTGTTTACCCTTTTAGTGGATAAAGCTGGGGCTGACATGCTCATGCAAAGCATTAGCTTTATTTTTTTACCTTGGTTAGCCTTTTTTGCTGCTTACTGTGTTTATGCCGTTATTTACCCTGTGTGGCGTAAACCACTACTTAATCTAATCATGCTATTAATGTTAGCCTTTACACTTGCACCCCTTATTACGTTTGCCCTGTATTTTTGTGTCTGGCATAGCCGTAATCACATCATGCGCATATGGCGCAGCCTAAAAGGATACAATGAGCGCCGGCGTAGTTTGATTGAGGCTATGGCTTACAGCGTAATGGCTTGGATTGTTGTAGGAGTATTTCTAATGCTGTTTCAGGAGTCTTTTACTAGAGCACTTATGCAAGTAACCTTTATTGGACTTGCTGCACTCACCTTGCCGCATATGCTATTAGTTGACCTAGCAGACAAGCTAAAATACTAAGCTTAAGGGCAGTGATTTAAAGCTTACAGCAGCTAAAAAAACCTTTTCACTGGCTTCATTTAACCCTCTAACAGACTAATGACAATGTCTTTTAATGGCCGCGCCATGGCCAAGAGCTGCTATGATAATTACTTAAATGTTTACTTGCTAAACTGACCAAAAATTGTTAATTTTTTTGCCTAATTAATGACCCAATATTCTATTTTTCGTAGTGACTGCAGCGCTTATGTTATGGTGAAAAAGATCCAGGTAATGGTGTGTTGAGGCTATTTAAGTGAACTGTGTCAAATCCATGTTAAGTATTGTTAAGACTGGGCCATGGTGCTAACTAATCAGGGGGATAACACCCCTTGGCGGGCAGACACTGCTAAAAATGGACCTGTCTTTACAGTGGGTGATGTTGGCACACATGCCGAGTAAGTAGCGTGCTTTGTATCGAACTTTTGGCTTAAAGCTGCATATCACAGGGGTAGTGATGCTAATTTTATTATTAATGGTTGCCCCCAAGTTGGTGTTGCCAAAAACGTAACTGGCAATTATTTCAAAGCCAGCTTTAGAGGTTTGATGTAAATTTCCAGCCACACACTTTTGTGCCACAATTATAGGCTGTAAGCTCACAGTTCTAAATTCTTAAAGATCTCTAAAATAGCATATGTGGGTTCTTCAATCGCCATAACTCGCTCTGTAGGCAATAAAATAATGAGGCCTAAACATATCCCTTTGAACATTAGTTTTACCCGTGTTGTATAAACTTTACCCGACCACAAGAATTATCTGCCCAGCGCAGGGGTATAATTTAAATAGAATAGTTAAGTTTAGCTAAATGGTTGTTCAATTGGGGGTCAGGGGTATTGAGTGTTAACCACTCATTAAGTTTGCTCACCTGCTGTAGTTAAAAACAAACAAACTGATTAGCACCATCAGTGCATATTGATCCCAACTTAAGTCGTTTTTACATGCAATATAAGCAGGCCTAAGAGCTTGGGTGAGCAAGATGATGCCCATTACTTTAAAGGCAATAGCAGCGGTTTTTTTCATCTTTTGGAGGAAATATTTAATGCCGCTTGATGAAAAATAAACAAACTTTAAGTTTAATAATTTACAGTAACGTTTTTTCGATAATCAGGTTTATACAATTGAGTGCCTTTTTGTAGGTTTTCTATGTTGTTCTGGTTAATTGAACCCATCACTATTTCTGCTTAAAGTCTTTTGTGCTCAGGCTTTTATAAAAGTTTTAGTGATGATTTTATAGCACCTAAGTGCTATAAATGTCTGCATCGAAATGGGCGATTGGTAAGCCTTGGTTTAAATTCAAATTTAGGTTGCTATTAGGCCCCCTCAGCAGAACAGAACATGGCTAAATGACAACCAAGTTGATACTCTAATTAGGTACTTGCGAGTTGCTGTAAGTGCGCTGTCGGTGTACAATACGCCGCGCGCAAAAATCGTTAGTGTCATTTTAGGCGTCAGTTCCTGACACACCGCGTCCACTTAACTTCCCTGTTGCAGCTGACCTTCAGGCTAAACGAGCGTTGCTTTGCAGGCACTTTCGTCTTGCACAACGTCTGGTATAAAAACATGAGCGAAAGCTTTGCAGATCTATTTGAAGAATCCATAATTGCTGTTGAAATGCGTCCTGGTGCTGTTGTTATGGGCACCGTATTAGACATCGACGGTGACTGGGTAACGGTACACGCAGGCCTTAAGTCTGAAGCCATCATTCCTATCGAAGAATTCTATAACGATTCTCGTGAACTAGAAGTTAAGATTGGCGATCAAATTAAGGTGTCTCTAGAAAGTGTCGACGATGGCATTGGTGAGACTAAACTTTCACGCGAAAAGGCCAAGCGCGCCGAAGCGTGGGATGTATTGCAAACTGCCTTTGACGAAGAAGCGACCATCACTGGCGTTATCAACGGCAAGGTTAAAGGTGGCTTTACTGTTGCCATCAACAACATTCAGGGATTCTTACCTGGTTCTTTGGTAGATGTTCGTCCAGTACGTGACGTCGATCACCTAGAAGGTCAGGAACTTGAATTCAAGCTAATTAAGCTAGATCAAAAGCGCAACAACGTGGTTGTTTCACGTCGCGCAGTAATGCAAGAAGCTAACAGCGCACAGCGTGACGAATTGTTGGCTAGCATTGAAGAAGGCATGGACGTTAAGGGTTATGTTAAGAACCTAACCAACTATGGTGCTTTCGTAGACCTAGGTGGCGTTGACGGCTTACTACATATTACCGACATGGCTTGGAAGCGTATTGCACACCCAAGTGACATGTTGAACCCAGGTGACGAAATCACTGTTCGCGTTATCAAGTTTGATAAGGACAGCGGCCGTTTATCTTTGGGCCTTAAGCAACTACAAGAAGATCCATGGGCGTCTATCAAAGCACGTTACCCTAATGGTCATCGCGTACAAGCTACTGTAACTAACCTCACTGACTACGGTTGCTTTGCTTCTATTGAAGACGGCGTTGAAGGTTTGGTACACGTTTCTGAAATGTCTTGGACTAACAAGAACATCCACCCATCTAAAGTTGTTAACGTTGGCGACGCTATGGAAGTGATGATCTTGGACGTAGACCAAGAACGTCGTCGTATTTCTCTAGGCATCAAGCAATGTGTGGGCAACCCATGGGCTGAATTCGCTGAGAAGTATGCTGCTGGTGATAAGGTTGTTGGCAATATCAAGACCATCACTGATTTCGGTATCTTTGTTGGCCTAGAAGGCGACCTAGATGGCCTAGTGCACATGTCTGACATTTCTTGGGAAGTAGAAGGCGAAGCCGCTCTACGTGACTACAAAAAGGGCGACGAAGTTAGTGCAGTTATCTTATCTGTAGATTCTGAGAAAGAGCGTATCTCTCTTGGTATCAAGCAGCAAGAAAACGATCCATTCAGTGAGTACGTTGCAGCTAACGACCGTGGCACTATCGTTAACGGCACGGTTAAGTCTGTTGAAGCTAAGGAAGCTGTAATTGAGCTTGCTGAAGGCATCGACGCAATACTTAAGGCCTCTGAAATAAGCATTGATCGTATTGAAGACGCACATAACGAACTTAAGGTTGGTGACAGTGTTGAAGCTAAGATCATGGCTGTTGATCGTCGTAATCGCTCTATCAACTTGTCTATCAAGGCCAAGGATGTAGCAGACGAGAAGCAAGCTATGCGCGATGTTTGCGAAGTAGAAGTAGCTACTGATGGTCCTACTACCATCGGTGACTTGATCAAGGCGCAGATGGGCAAGCAATAAGCTGCTAAAATCTGTACTTTAAAAAGGGAGTGCTTCGGCACTCCCTTTTACGTTATGCCCTAGTGGTGTTGATACCAATTAGTGGCAACTTAGAGTATGCGAAGATTTCTTATGAATGACACCTCTATGCACAACTTTTGGCAACTTGTGAGCGATAACGCAGATCACCTTCTTACCTTAGTGGATGAAGAGTCTGCGTTAGCTCAAGAGTTGCTTGAAGAAGTACAGGATCAACTATCTGATATGGACCCACATCTCACCGTCTTTTGTGCCCGTGATGAAGCTGGCACAGGTATAGAATTGGTTTTTGGTTGTGATGGGTATAATCAGAGTATTGATACGGTTTTATTTTTGGTGGCTGCTGCGCCACCGTTGAATAACATTAAAGTACTCGCATTTAACCCTAGGGTAGAGCACATTCCAGAAGCTATCGAAGTGGGTGATGCAGTACTGGAATTGGATGAGCTATTTTTTGGGTTGCGTAATATAGGCGAAGAGCTGCATTTAGATCTATACCTAGAAGAGCTACCAATACTTGAGGATGCACCTCAAACCGACGCAGCACTGATGTTTTTAGACGCCATCGTTGGTGAATACGACCTGATGACCCGCATCCACAGTGTCAATTGGTTAGATTTGCCAGAAGATCCCCTAGATCATGGGCTTAAGCCATTAATAGAGTTACGTAAGCAATTTGACTTGCTGCGGCCAAAACGCCCGGCGTTAGGTGAAGCGGTGCATTAATTTTGTTACCATGGTGCCCTATCGTATCTGCTCGGAAGACGCCCATGGAACCCATCTATATATTTACCCTAGCTGGTGCTTTTGCCATGGGTGCTGCATTACATGCGCGCCAAGTGGGTCATGACGTCTTAACTCAAAATAAGCAAACTCTCAATACCCCAGATGACAAAGAAAATAGCTCCCAGATAAGTGTGCCTGGAATTTATCTAGCGGCTGGAAACTTAGCTGTTATCGCTCTTATCGCTACGATAATTTATGGTGGCCAAAACCTCGCATGGTGGATCCCTGTGAGCTTTTTGGTGGTTAGTTTTCCTGCTATTTATTATATATTTCTAAGTCGTATGCTGAAGCCAAAGCTTGGCAGTTTAGTTTACACCGCTTTTGCTTTGATTGGGCTGGTGCCCATGGCTCAAGGTTGGATGGTTTAATCAATGTTAGACTATATGCTTTGGGCTTTTGCTGGTGCAATGACACTTTGCACCATCTATTTTGCGAGCCGCGGTGCTGCAGGACGCAGTGTGCCGGACCAGGTAAATGATGATCTGAGGAACATAGAAGCGCAGCAGCACCTTGATCAGCAATTGGCTTTAGCACAGTTTGAAGTGAAGCTTGAGCAAGCTCAAGATCAGTCAACGTTGTTACAAGATCAATTACAAGAGTCCCAGCAACAGCAGAGCCAAACACAGGCACAGCTAAACCAGGCTGCAATAACCAATGCGAGTTTACAAACTAAGCTTGCTGCTCAGCAAGAGGCCTATCAATTACAATTGCAACAACAGCTGCAAACACAAGAGACATTTGATGCCTATCTTAAGCAATTTGCTGAATCTTCCTTAAAGCAACAAGCCAATCAGTTATCTAGTCAAAATCAAGATCAACTAGGCCACTTGCTCAATCCTTTAAAACAGCAGATAGGTGATTTTCGGAAAAAAGTTGATGATGTATATGATAAAGATGCACGTGACCGAGCAGGCTTAACACAGCAAATTAACAGCTTATTAGAGTTGAATAATAAGCTTAGTAGCGATGCGATAAACCTCACCAAGGCCCTTAAAGGAGATAATAAAACCCAAGGCAACTGGGGTGAAATGGTACTGGAACAAGTGTTAGAGCAGTCTGGCCTGCGCAAGGGGCATGAATACCACAGTCAGGTTAACTTGACGCAAACTGATGGCAAGCGTTTACAGCCAGACGTGGTGGTACATATGCCAGAAAATAAAGATGTAGTAGTTGACGCCAAGGTCACCTTGGTGGCATATGAGCGTTATCAAAGTGCAGAGAATGATGCTGACCGCAGTGTGGCGTTGGCGGAGCATTTGGCTTCAGTTAAAGCCCATATTAAAGGGCTCAGTGGTAAGTCTTATGAAAGTGCTGAAGGCGTATCTAGTTTAGACTATGTGTTGTTGTTTATTCCGATAGAATCAGCCTATATGTTAGCCCTGCAGGCAGATTCAGATTTGTTTGTTAGTGCTATGAAAAGCAATATTATGTTAGTGAGTCCTGCCACCTTGTTAATGGTATTACGGACCATTCATAATATTTGGCGCTATGAACACCAGAGCCAAAATGCAAAAGAAATTTCCCGTCAAGCTGAAGAGATGCACAAAAAATTGGTCGATTTCGTCACTTCTATGGACAACGTTGGTAATCATCTCGTTAGAGCTCAAGATGCCTACGACACGGCTCATAAACGTTTATCTTCTGGCCGTGGAAATCTTATTAACCGCGCTCAGAAAATTGTTAATCTAGGTGGTATTCAGCCCAAAAAAGGCTTGCCAGACGCGATGATAGAACAAGCCAGTGAGGAGGACTCTGCCCGTGAGCCTTGATGTGGGTGCGCGCCTTAAAGCTGTGCGTAAAAAACGTGGTTTGTCGCAGCGAGAATTAGCTAAGCGGGCTGGGGTGACCAATAGCACTATTTCTTTAATTGAACAAAATCGAGTCAGCCCGTCAGTGAGTTCTTTAAAAAAGGTTTTAGACGGTGTGCCTATGTCACTGCAAGCCTTTTTTGTTGAAGAAGTGCCAGTGCAACAACAGGTATTTTATAAAGGTAATGAGTTGCCGGATATGGGTTCAGGTGAAATTGCTATGCGTTTAGTGGGCTATAATCATGACCCGCGTAGTTTGTCCTTATTACATGAAACTTACCCGCCAGGTGCGGATACTGGTGTGGAGATGTTGCTCCATGAGGGTGAAGAAGCTGGCATTGTAATTAGCGGTTGTTTGGAAGTTACCGTGTCAGAACAGGTGGAAATATTACATGTGGGTGATGGTTATTACTTCACTAGTTCGCAACCTCACCGGTTTCGAAACTTAACTGACCAGCCTTGCGTCTTGGTTAGTGCTAACAATCCGGCCAGTGTTTAATAATGTCCAATATTGAGGCTATGCCTAATCTTGATATTGTACCTAAGCGACAGTTGCAGTTGCTGGGTACGGTCGGATGTCACCTGTGTGACTTAGCTGAAACTTTACTTGTTCAATGTTTAGATTTATCACTAGTAGAGGTGGAGTTGATTGATATTGCAGATACCGATGAACTGGTGGCGCTTTACGGTGCTAAAATTCCAGTATTGCGCTGCTTGCAGAACCAAAAAGTGCTGTTTTGGCCGTTTGATAGTGATGCGGTTAGTGACTTTTAACCTAAGCCAGGCACATCTAAACCAAAAAAATCTAAGCCAAGCCAAAAAACTCGTTTACTGTAACTTCTGTTTGTAATGCAAGGTCGTGCACACTCTGACCTCGAAAGTGCGCCACACGTTGTAAAATATGAGGCAGATAAGCGGGCTCATTGCGGTTAGATTTAGGTTTGGGCCGCATGTCTCTGGGTAACAGGTAGGGTGAATCTGTTTCTAGCATCAGCCTATTATCGGGAATCAGTTTAACAGCACTTTGTAGGTGTTCTCCACGACGTTCGTCACAAATCCATCCTGTGATGCCAATGTGTATATCAAGTTCTAGTAGATGCTTAAGGAAGGCTTCGGTTCCTGTAAAGCAATGCAAAACAGCCTTGCCAAAGCCAGATCGGTATTGTTTGATGAGTTCCAAAAATTCATTTGAGGCATCGCGTTCATGTAAGAATAGTGGCAGCTGAAGTTCTACAGCGGCTTGCAAGTGTTGCTCAAAGCTGTCTAGTTGTTGTTTTGGGGTAGAAAAATTACGGTTAAAGTCTAATCCAGTTTCGCCAATAGCAACAACTTTGGGATGTTGCCAAAGCTGGTTTAACTGCTGCCAAGAGTCAGGGTTGTTTTCGCTTGCGCTGTGCGGATGAAAACCTGCCGTCGCAAAACGCTCAGTAAGCAAGGTATCATCAAGGCTTAGCTCTAGTGCGTGTTGGCTAGAGCGCAAACAAGTGCCAGTAATAATGTGGCGGTGAACCCCTGCATCAAGGCTGCGCTGCATCGTATTGGTAAGATCTTTGGTGAATCGGTTGTTGGTTAAATTGACACCAATATCGGTGATGTTAGAAGTTTTCAACATCTTTTTTCTGCTTCATCTTGTTGTATGACGGCATGATAACAGAAAAATATTAAACCTTTGGTCTCTGCAGTCCATAAAATTTTTAGCCAAACTGAAAACCTCATTTATGTAATAGGTATTAGGTGAGTGCTTGTTTTTTATTAGCAACAGTCTTTGGATAAATTCATTTTTCAACTAGGCCACCTTATTGTGTCGAATTTCTAACCTTTAAGTATATGAAAGCCCATAAGAAACGTTATAATTAACGCTATTTATTTAATAACTCATCCGTGCCAAGTGCTACCGGTGAATTGTGCTCTACCTTAGGTCCTTTAATGAATTTATTGCGTTTACAACAAGTCCATCTCGCTTATGGTGATGTGGCGATACTTGACGATGTTAATTTACAGATTGATGCTGGTGATCGAGTGTGCCTTATCGGCCGGAATGGCGCTGGTAAATCTAGCCTTATCAAGCTATTAGTAGGGGAGCAATTACCGGATAGTGGTAACGTTTGGCGTAGCCCTGCATGTAAAATAGGTTACCTACAACAGGACCTACCAGATCGTGAAGACTTGTGTGTTAGCGAATTAGTCGCCATGGGTATGGGTGAGGTTTATGATATTCGTAAACGCTATGACGAAATTGCCATGGGTGAGCTTGACGACAAAGCCATGAAACAGTTAGAAACTGTGAGCCATCGCATTGATGAGTTAGATGGCTGGCAAATGGAAACCAAGGTAGAGCGAATTTTGACCCGCCTCAACCTAGATGGTGCACAAATCCTTAGTCAGTTATCAGGTGGCTGGAGACGACGTGTAGCCTTAGCCAGGGCCTTAGTTTCTGAACCTACATTGTTATTATTGGATGAGCCTACCAACCACTTGGATATATTGGCCATTGAATGGTTAGAGAAGCAGTTATTAGACTTTAGTGGCGCCATTATTTTCATTACTCACGACCGGAGCTTCTTACAGGTATTAGCTAACAAAATTGTAGAGCTCGATCGTGGTAAATTAAACTACTTTCCCGGTGACTATTTGCGCTTTCTAGCCTACCGTGAACAGCAATTGATGGAAGAGGATCGCCACAATTCACTATTTGATAAAAAGCTAGCGCAAGAGGAAGTATGGATTCGTCAAGGTATTAAGGCACGTCGTACCCGCAACGAAGGCCGTGTGCGAGCTCTTGAATCACTTCGTAAAGAACGTGGTGACCGAAGAGAGCGCCAGGGCAATGTGAAGTTACAGCATGCGCAAGCTGCTAAATCGGGCCAGCTGGTGTGTGAGCTAGAGAACGTTAGCCATGGTTATGGTGAGCAAACGTTGATTAAAGATTTTGATTTAAACTTGCTTAAGTTAGATCGTATTGGTCTTGTGGGTGCCAATGGGGTGGGTAAGTCTACTTTACTTAAACTAATTCTAGGCCAGTTAGAACCCAATTCAGGTACAGTAAAACGGGGTACTAAGTTAGAGGTTGCCTACTTTGACCAATTACGTGACCAATTAGATCTTACCAAAACAGTTATGGACAACCTTGCTGAAGGTCGTGAAAGTATCGATATTAACGGTAAAGAACGTCACGTAATGAGCTATCTAGGTGACTTTTTGTTCTCTCCTAAGCGTGTGCGTAGCCCAGTAAGTAGCCTTTCTGGTGGTGAGCGTAATCGTTTATTGTTGGCCCGTCTGTTTAGTAAGCCTTCAAATATGTTGGTATTGGACGAGCCTACTAACGACCTAGATATTGAAACCTTGGAACTGTTGGAAGAAATGTTGGCCAACTACCCAGGTACTGTGCTGCTAGTAAGTCACGACCGTGCGTTTTTAGATCGTGTAGTTACCTCGTGTTTAGTATTTGATGGGCAGGGGCATATTACTGATTCAGTGGGTGGGTACAGTGATTGGGTAGCACGCGGAGGTAAGTTGCAGGTGCCTACTGTGCAAGGTCATAGCAAGCCAACGGGAATGGCTGCTACACCTCTTAAGGCAAAAGAAAAAGCGAAACTTGCGGTAAAACTAAGCTATAAAGTGCAGCGTGAATTAGATTTGTTACCTGCCCAAGTGGAGGCACTAGAGGCAGAACTTGAAGCCTTACAAATTGAAATAGGCCATGCCGACTTTTACAGTAAAGGGCAGGACCATGTCAGTGCTCGCCTATCGCAATTAGAAACCCAGGAAATGCAACTAGAAAAAGCTATGGAACGGTGGTTAGAAGTAGAGGCAATGTGCGCGGGCTAAATCCTTACTGCTAACACATCACAGGTTGCACCATGCAAGATGCCGTTGGACGTAGAGCCCAGTAATAGAGCTAGGCCATGGCGTCCATGGCTGCCTACTACAATGAGGTCTGAACTGAGTTCGTTTGCTACACGGTGAACTTCTGTTTCAATATGACCAGACACTAACAACTGATCTACATCATCCAGCTTGTGCTGTTGAACAAAATTGCTCATGCGTTGTTCAGCATGTTCATGTAATTGTTTTTGGATGGAAGATAAGTCCATAGGTATGTCGCCACCATAGGCATAACTTAACGGTTCTGTGACGTGGATTAGGGTGAGTTTTGCGCCCGTTTGTAAACCCATTTGGCATGCTTTTCGCACGACTTTATCAGCTTCTTCGTTAAGGTCTATGGCAACTAAAATGTTTTGATAAGTACCCATGTTACATCCTCCGAAGTGGGTTAATTGCAGTTACTGATTAACCCGAGTGTAACACAGTCTTTTTGTGATGTAGATTTGGCCACAAAGATTTTATATGTATCAAACATTAGTTAGTATTGGCTGTTAATTTTGATTATTTAGTTAATGGAGTGGTCGTGGAAATAAAATTGATGATAGTTATTCTGGTGTGTCTATCCTTAATAGGATCTGTGGCGTGGGTGATGCCCTCACCGTTACAAAGAGCACAAGCTAAGATACGCCAACTAGCTATGGTTAAAGGCCTGCAGATCAGAGTGGGTAAGCTCCAAGGCCCTCGGGAGCAAGGGGAAATTGCACCAGAAAGCTACCTGGCTACAAGCTATGGCTTGGCACGACGTAGCAACCATAATAGGGAAGGCGGCATAAGTGCCATTAAAAAAGCAACGTGGGAAATATTTAAAGCAGGCGGGCTGAATACCCAAGGTTTACCACAGGGATGGTGCTGGAATCGGGGTGAAGGTGCACTCAAACCTGAACAGTTAAATCGGTTAGCTGAGCTGATCAAACACTTACCTAGCGACGTTTATGCACTGGGTGTTACCCCCATCTCAGTTCAGGCTTACTGGTACGAAAGAGCAACCCCAGAGCAACTGGACGACTTAGAAAAGGTATTAAAAGAGTTGGTTTCTGGTAATTTTTAAGACCTTATCGTTGTTTTGTGGTTCAAGAGTCAGGGTTGACTTTGCCTCAGGCTGGTTTAAAGTGCTAATACTGTTTCAAACAAGCGTATGAAATTGTTCATTAACGTTGAGAATTTTCATACGCCCGTTAAATTCACCCAAGGAGCCCATGCATGATTTATGCAGGTAACGCCATTCAGGTCGAGATGTACGACCATCAGTTAGCCAAGTTAACCTTTGACCTTAAAGACCAGTCAGTTAATAAGCTTAATGCAGCAACATTAGTTGAATTACAACAAGCTATTAATGCTCTTGTCGGTGCCAGTGGTGTGAAAGGCCTGATGTTAGTCAGTGCCAAGCCGTCATTTATTGTAGGTGCAGACATTACTGAATTTTTGCATTTTTTTGGAACTGAAGAGCAAGTTTTAATCGATGCTAACATGCACGTCAATAGCATTTTTAGTGCTATTGAAGACTTACCAATGCCGACGGTGTCACTAATAAATGGTTTAGCGTTAGGTGGTGGTTTTGAAGTGTGTTTGAGCACCGATTACCGCATCATGACGCCAGAAGCCAAAGTAGGTTTGCCAGAAGTAAAATTAGGTATCTTTCCAGGTTGGGGTGGTACAGTCCGTTTACCACGACTTATTGGCTTAGATAATGCCATTGAATGGATCTGTGGTGCTAACGAAAAGAAATCAGCACAGGCCCTGAAAGATGGGGCGGTTGATGCGGTTGTAGCAAACGACCAGTTGCTTGAAGCGGGAGTGCATTTGCTCAGCCAGTGCATTGCTGGTGATCTAGATTACCAAACCAAGCGTGCTACCAAAATCGCTAAGCTGTCATTAGGCCCGATGGAGCAGATGATGGCCTTTGAAACCTCTAAAGGGTTCGTTGCGGGAAAAGCAGGTCCTCATTATCCAAGCCCGGTAACTGCCATAAAAACCATGCAAAAGCATGCAAGCATGGCTCGTGATAAGGCTTTATTAGTCGAGGCTAAAGGTTTTGCAAAAATGGCCCAAACGGCAGTGGCGGCAAACCTAGTGGGTATTTTCCTTGCAGACCAGTACCTTAAACGTACCGTTAAAACCTTGGCGCCTAAAGCCTCCAAGGTTGAGCAAGCAGCCGTACTGGGTGCTGGTATTATGGGTGGTGGTATTGCCTACCAGTCGGCCTCCAAAGGCATTCCCATCATTATGAAAGACATTGCTGAAGCCGCCATTCAGTTGGGGTTGGATGAAGCAACAGGTATTCTTGAAAAGCTAATCAGTCGTGGTCGTATGCAACCTGCTCAAATGGCTAAGGTACTCAATAACATTCGGGCTACGCTAAACTATGCCGACATTGCCAACGTTGATTTAGTAGTAGAAGCCGTAGTAGAAAACCCCAAAATAAAAGGGTTAGTGTTAGCCGAAGTAGAAAACCAAGTTAAAGACAGTGCAGTGATTACTTCTAACACCTCTACTATTTCTATTGACCTGCTGGCTAAAAGCTTAAAAGACGCCTCCCGTTTTTGTGGTATGCACTTTTTTAATCCGGTCCATAAAATGCCTTTGGTCGAAGTCATCCGTGGTAGCCAAACCAGTGATGAAACCATTGCCACAACAGTGGGCTACGCCAATGCTATGGGTAAAAAGCCTATTGTTGTGAACGATTGCCCGGGATTCTTTGTAAACCGCGTATTGTTCCCATATTTTGGTGGCTTTGGTATTTTATTAGAGCAGGGTATTGATTTTCGTCGGGTAGACAAGTTGATGGAGCGCTTTGGTTGGCCTATGGGCCCAGCCTACTTACTTGATGTAGTAGGTATTGATACTGCACACCATGCCCAAGCAGTAATGGCAGAAGGTTTTCCTGAACGTATGGCTGGGCAAGGCGAAGCTGCGGTTGATTTGATGTTCAAAGAACAGCGCTTTGGCCAGAAAAATAGCCTTGGTTTCTACGCCTATGAAAAAGATAAAAAAGGCCGCTTACAAAAACAAGTCGATGCATCAATGGTCGAAAAACTGGCAGGTTTATGTGCTAACCCAGTAGAGCTAAGTGATGAAAAAATTATTGACCACTTGATGGTTCCTTTGTGTCTAGAAGTGGCCCGTTGTATAGAAGAAAATATAGTAGCAACCCCAGCAGAAGCAGACTTAGCACTGGTTTATGGTATTGGTTTCCCACCTTTTTTGGGCGGTGCCCTAAAATACATGGATACCATTGGCTTACAAGCTTTCTGTGAAAAAGCAGACGCCTTGGCTGCAGTGAGCCCACTTTATGCAGTACCTACTCAAATGCGTGCAATGGCCGCCCTTGGCGAAACATTTTATGGCAAGTTGCAGCCAGCTAACTAAACTCGGAGAAAAACATGCAATTACAAGCCAATGATATAGTTGTCGTAGACGGTGCTCGTTCTGCTATGGGCCGTTCCAGAGGTGGTGCGTTTAGAAATGTGCGAGCGGAGAACCTTTCTGCTGCGGTGATAGACAGCCTGTTTGCTCGTAACCCAGAACTTAATCCAGCCCACGTAGAAGACGTGATTTGGGGGTGCGTAAACCAAACCCTAGAACAAGGGTTTAATGTGGTTCGTAACGCGTCTTTATTGAGCGTTATTCCTCATACTGTTGCCGCTCAAACTGTGAACCGTTTATGTGGATCTTCTATGGCAGCAATGCACACAGCAGCCCAAGCGATTGCTACAGATAATGGCGATTTTTTTGTTGTGGGTGGTGTGGAACATATGGGGCATGTGGCCATGAACCATGGGGTTGATATAAACCCAGCAGGTAGTAAACATGCTGCAAAAGCGGCCATGATGATGGGCCTAACCGCTGAGTTATTAGGTAAAATGCACGGCATTAGCCGGGAAATGCAAGATGAGTTTGCGGTACGTTCGCACCGTTTAGCCCACCAAGCTGCGCAAAACGGCGACTTTGATCGTGAAATTATTGCCATTGAAGGCCATGATGCGCATGGTCGTCTCATTAAAGTTAGTGGCGATGAAATTATTCGCCCAGAGACTAATCTCGAATCTTTGGCTAACTTACGCCCAGTGTTTGACCCTAAAAATGGTACCGTTACTGCAGCCACTTCGTCGGCCATCTGTGATGGTGCTTCTGCTATGTTGTTAATGTCTGGAGCTAAGGCTATGGCGCTAGGTCTAAAACCATTAGCACGTATTAAGTCTATGGCAGTAGCAGGTTGTGATCCTTCTATTATGGGTTATGGCCCAGTACCGGCCACCAAAAAAGCTTTAAAGCGTGCAGGTTTAACCATTGAAGATATTGGTGTGGTAGAGCTTAACGAGGCCTTTGCAGCGCAAGCGTTACCGGTATTAAAAGACCTTAAGCTGATCGATAAAGTAGAAGAAAAAGTGAACTTGCATGGTGGTGCCATTGCCTTAGGTCATCCTTTGGGTTGCTCTGGCACACGAATTTCTGTGAGCTGTTTGACGCGTATGCATAAACAAGATGAACAGTTTGGTTTAGCCACAATGTGTATTGGTATGGGCCAAGGTATCGCCACAATATTTGAACATTTGTAAAAGTGAGTACTGTAAAAACGCAACAAAATTTTGACAAACTTCAATAAATTCAAAAGGCTGGTTACCCAGCCTTTTGTGATTTTGTTAGTTGAAAATTAATTGAAAGGCTTGCTTTTTTGCTCGAAAAATGAAATTTTAAACAATAGGTCTCTCAACAAAGGCTTGACCTTCTCAGATATGTGCCTACACTTAGGCGCCATAAAGCTACCGTGAAAGATGCGGTGAAAGTGTAATTATTGGAATAAAACAACATGGGTAAGTCCCTCGTTATTGTCGAATCACCAGCCAAAGCTAAAACTATCAATAAATATCTGGGCTCAGATTTTATTGTCAAATCCAGTGTTGGCCATATCCGTGATTTACCAACCAAGGCCCCTCCAGGCAGTGCAGACCCTAAAGCTCGTGCGTTAGAGGCCGCCAAAGTTCGTGCTATGGACCCTGATGATAAAGTTATTTACAAGCAGGCTAGGTCGCGCCAACAGCTTGTTAGGCGCATGGGCATAGACCCAGAAAATGACTGGCGGGCAGATTACCAAATTCTCCCAGGTAAAGAAAAAGTAGTAGAAGAACTACGCCGGCTTGCTAAAGATGCAGACACTATTTACCTGGCGACGGATTTGGATAGAGAAGGGGAAGCCATTGCATGGCACCTTCGTGAAGCCATTGGTGGAGATCAAAGCCGTTATCAGCGGGTGGTCTTTAACGAAATTACTAAAACAGCGATTCAAGCCGCTTTTGCCGACCCTGGTGAATTAGATATAGATCATGTTAATGCCCAACAAGCACGCCGGTTTTTAGATCGCGTGGTGGGCTTTATGGTGTCACCACTATTGTGGGCAAAGCTTGCCCGTGGGCTATCTGCGGGTCGGGTTCAATCGGTTGCTGTAAAGTTGGTAGTAGAGCGAGAGCGTGTGATTCGTGCCTTTGTACCCGACGAATATTGGGAACTTAAAGCTGATGTAACTAACGACAAAAACCCTTTGTTGTTGCAAGTGCATAAGCAGCATGGTGTGGAGTACAAACCTGTTAACCAGCAACAAAGCGAAACTGCCGTTGCCTTGATAGAAAAACAACAGTTTGTGGTACAACAACGGCAAGATAAAGCCACGTCGAGTAAACCATCTGCGCCTTACATTACCTCCACACTGCAACAAGCGGCGAGCACACGCTTGGGCTTTGGTGTGAAAAAGACCATGATGCTAGCTCAAAGACTTTATGAAGCGGGCTACATTACCTACATGCGTACCGACTCGACTAACTTGAGCAAAGATGCGGTTGGCAATTGTCGCGATTATATTGCAAAGAGCTATGGCAAAGAGTATTTGCCAGCAGACCCAATACGTTATTCTAGTAAAGACGGCGCGCAAGAGGCTCACGAAGCGATACGGCCGTCTGAGGTGGCTTTAAAGGCAACGCAGTTGAATGTGGAGCGAGACTCAGAGCGCCTGTATGAGCTTATTTGGCGCCAATTTGTGGCATGTCAAATGGTGCCTGCTCAATTTACCAGTACTAGCATTATTGTAGAAGCTGGTGACTTTAGTCTCCGTACCCGTGGCCGCATTATGCGTTTTGACGGTTACTCGAGAGTTCAGGCAAGCGTCAGTAAAAAAGACGAGGATTTGATCTTACCTGATGTAAATAAAGGCGGCATATTACTACTTAAACAGCTCACCCCCAGTCAGCACTTCACGAAGTCTGCTCCACGTTTCTCCGAGGCTAGTCTAGTTAAAGAGTTAGAGAAACAAGGCATAGGCAGGCCGTCAACCTATGCTAGCATTATTTCTACCATTCAAGACCGTGGTTATGTAATGGTGCAAAATCGTCGTTTTTATGCAGAAAAAATGGGTGATATTGTCACTGATAGGTTAGAGGAAAACTTCTCTGATTTGATGGATTACTCATTCACCGCCAACATGGAACAGCGCTTAGACAGCGTGGCCAGTGGCGAGACTGATTGGAAACGCTTACTTAACGCCTTTTATAAGGCCTTTGCTCGAAAGTTAAGTATAGCTGAGGCTGAAGATGGCATGCGTGCCAATACACCAACTTTAACAGATATAGAATGCCCTAGTTGTAGTAAAGCAATGAATATTCGTACGGCATCGACGGGTGTGTTCTTAGGATGTTCTGGCTACGCTTTACCACCTAAAGAGCGCTGTAAAGAAACCATAAACTTGGTTTCTGGCGATGAAGTGGTTGCTGTGGACGCTGATGATGAAGCCGAATCACGCTTACTGATTAAAAAGCATCGCTGCAAAATTTGTGACACAGCAATGGACAGTTACTTGGTAGATGCAAACCGAAAACTCCATGTTTGTGGTAATAATCCAGATTGTAGTGGTTTTGAAATCGAAGCTGGAGAGTATCGGATTAAAGGTTACGATGGCCCGCTTATTCAGTGTGATAAATGTGAAGCCGACATGCACCTGAAAACAGGACGTTTTGGCAAATACTTCGATTGCTCTAATAGTGAGTGTAAAAACACGCGTAAGTTGCTACGCAGTGGCGAAGCTGCGCCGCCAAAAATGGATCCTATCCCTATGCCTGAATTGGCTTGTGAAAAAGTGGATGACCATTATATTTTAAGAGACGGGGCTGCGGGCCTATTTTTGGCCGCGAGTAAGTTCCCTAAAAATCGTGAAACCCGTGCGCCTCTGCTCGCTGAAATTTTACCCCATAAAGAAGTGCTTGATCCTAAGTATGCTTTTTTATTGACAGCCCCAGTAAAGGACCGTGAAGGTAACCCGTCCATCATCCGTTATAGCCGCAAGACTAAAGAACAGTACGTCATGTCGGAAATAGAAAAAAAGGCTTCTGGATGGCGAGCCCTTTATGTTGGTGGTAAATGGGTGGAGGAAGTGCCAGTCAAAAAAGAAGCTAAAAAAGTGGCAAAAAAACCTGCCAAAAAAGCACCTATAAAAAAATCTGCTGCAAAAAAGTAGTATGGCGCTTCCGGACCCTTGGTTAAGAGCAAGTCAACACCGGCTGGCATTCAGTAAAAGCCTATGGCAGGATTTGTTGGCCAATTATGGCGACATCGAACACCCCAATTATTGGCGCCAGCGACCCCAACGTATGGCTTATCAATATGCCATCGTCGATCACCTTTTAGGCGCAGCGAAACACCTTGTTCAGGCTAGCTTAAAGCAATTGGGTAGCACCCGTTTTGACGATATTTCTATGCTCACATGGTTGCAAGTTGAAGCCTTGCTAGTCAAACAAGAATTCCTATCCCCACCAGCTCAACAAATGTTGCTGCTGATACAAAAAGGCGATTGGATGGACTGGATAAAGCTGCAGCAGCAAGCTGATTTTAGTGTCATTGCTAGGACTCAAGAACAGTCTCAACAATTGATAATTAGCCACTCAGAAGGTGATTTAACTAACCCAGATCATTGGCCTGTAGCACGTTGGTTAAAAGACCTTCAAAGCCTACAAACCGCTATCAGTGACTCCATGCAAGAGTGTTAGCGGGCGCTTAGACAAGCTGTGCTTTGGCAGTGTCTAAAGATCAGATTTGAGTTGGTCTAATACTGCCATAGTGTCAGCATCCTGTGCTTTGATGTTAATCGCCACTCGGTATTGGAAAAAGTTCACGAAGTCTGGCGCCTCATCACAAGCCACTAGGCATTCATCACCAACCAGCACTGGCCAGTGAGTAACCCTCTCGACATCGATCATCTGTGCCTGAATGCAGCCATCACTAAATAAGCGCCAACTAAACACTTCGGTCATTGAAAAGTTATCAAAGTTATCGGTGGTGAATACGGCGTGGCTGCCACATGTGTCGGCCAGCTCTTGCACTACAAATACGGTTCCATCTATTTCAAAATCGAAATAATCAGCTGCACTAATCAACTCTATGCATTTGTGTTCTGGAACTTGAGGAACTGTTTGATCGAGGCCAGGGTCATAGTAACCTTGAAAAAATCCTTTAAGAGGACTGTTTAAGTCGGTACAGCTAATTAGTTGGTCAAACCAAGGTATTATACCTGCAAAAGAACCGTCGTCTAATAACGCCCAGAATAAAATTTTAACAGAAAATAACTCTTGTCCAGGCTTGGGGTGCCCGTGTTCGTTGGAATAGAGCACTTCAAAACCGTCAAGCTCGGGCGCTAATCGCACCACTATTGGGTAGTGGTTGGATTGATGTTCTTGGCCGCTAAAAAGGTCTATAACCTTGGCCGTGGGGGCTGCAGTGGACATGATGATATCCTCTAAGAAAACTGATTATAACAACCTATTGGTACGACAATGTTTCACTTAGGTGTTTAGATTATAGGCAACAATAGCGCTTTCCTGCAAGTCGAAGACTCAAGTTTGTGTAAAAGGCTCAAATATATAGCCCTTGCGTCAATCAGTAGGTACAATGTCCAAGGTAATGAAAAGACTCAGCTTTAATAGCACAGGATGATAATGTCTGATTTTAAGCTAAGCAATCTAGGGGTCTTAGAGCTAACTCAGAAGCTTTCAGAACGTATTATAAATCAACAAAAATTTCTGGTGCAGGCACAGCTGCAAGTTGAAGCTCTAAGGCGAGAACATCTCCAGCTTCAAAAGCGATGTGAGCAAATCCCAAGCCAGGCATTTACAGGTAATGAAATTCAAGACATTATGACCAGCATTAGCGAACTACCTATCACAGAAACTTCTCCTGTTAAGGCGCAAGCCGAACTTTTAGAGGCGTCGAGCCCAGTGGAACCTGAGCAAGTTGTAACTGAACTAAGTGCAGCTGAACGTAAAAAAGCTAAAAACCGTGCAGCAAA
>CAJXEN010000018.1 GCA_913052465.1 uncultured Oceanospirillaceae bacterium | reverse complement strand
CGCTGCGCGCAGGCAGTAGCCTGCAGTTAATGCGGGCTGTACTTGAGCCATGCTGCGTGGGTTGCGGGCTACCAAAGCATCTTCAATTTGTCGGCTTAGTTGTTGGTCGTTTAACATGGTCAATCCTCTAGCTGCTGGAGTATAGTGGCATCAAATCTAAGTTGTGCTAGGGTGTTAATGGTATGAGCTTGGTATAAATCTACCGCTTCAAATTGCACCGTGTCGCCAGGTCTTAGCTGAGCAAGCCTAGCTATATCGCGAGCAATTACAGCTCCTATTTTTGGGTAGCCACCAATAGTTTGGCGGTCGTTAAGTAATACAATAGGCTGCCCATCAGCAGGTACTTGGACAGCGCCTAAACAAATGCCCTCAGAGAGCATTTTTTGAGATGGGCAGGGTACAGCTGGCCCTTCAAGGCGCATACCCATGCGGTCACTACGGTCTGTAACTTTATATTGGCTGTGGAAAAAACGGGCTTTGGTAGCACTATCAAATAGGTGGTGTTGATAGCCAGGCAATAGTCGTAAGACTATATTTTCAGCATTTTTTTCAATAGCGTCTTGAGCATATAAAGGTCTAGAGGCTTGGGGTAATGTTTGGCGTAACAATTGAGTGGTTTTAGAGCAGGGTAAAGAGTCATTAGCAGCAAGCTTAGATCCATTTAAGCCACCTATTTTTTCGCGCACGACCGTGGCACTGCTACCAAAACTTGGGCTAATATTAAAACCCCCAGCCACGCTCAAATAACTGCGACAACCTTGGGCTGAATAACCAAGCTTTATTTGGTCACCGGTACATACTTTGTGGGCAGTCCATAAGGGTTTATCAACGCCATTGATGGTGACTTCTAAATCAGCCCCGGTAATGCAAATGTAACTGTCTGTTTGCGCAAGTAGTTGCAGGCCACCAAAATTAACTTCTATGGCGCATGCGTTAGCAGCGTTGCGCAGCAATCGGTTAGCCCACAAAAACGCTTCACTATCTAATGGCCCGCCGGTAGTTAAACCAACATTATGCTGGCCAAAACGGCCAAGGTCTTGTAACAGGCTAAGTAAACCAGGCTGGAGCACTTTAAAGCTCATGTAGCACACCTCCCATGGCTAGGTATTGTTGCTCGTCTATGGGTTCAAACTGCACACGATCACCGACTGATACGGGCATATGAGGCTGCTCATGCGCGTTAAACATCGGTGCAGGGCAAAGGCCAATAAGGTTCCATCCGCCTGGAGAGCTCGCTGGGTATACTGCAGTTTGGCGATCAGCTATGGCTACCGCCCCAGTGGGTACTTTAAGCCTAGGCGTGGCAAGTCGTGGCGTGGCAAGTCGCTCATCTACCTCGCCTAAATAGGCAAAACCTGGGGCAAAACCAATGGCATAAACACGGTATTCTGTGGTGCTATGAATACTGACCACTTGTTCAACACTGAGCCCTGAATTTTGGGCTATCAGGGTAAGCTCTGGGCCGTATTTAGTGCTATAAAAAACAGGAATCTTAACCAGCTGGCCGCTATCTTGGTGGTTTTTTTGAGGTGTGTTTAATAAAGTTTTTAAGGTGTTTTTTGCCCACAAGTGGTCACACTGGGTGGTGTCATAAATAACGAGTAAGGACGCGTAGGACGCCACTAGATCAATTAAACGAGCCCCAAAGTGACGCCTAACCTGCTCGCAAGTAGCAGCAATTGACGCACTAACCTCAGCGTTGATGTGTAGACTGTCAGGGTCGCCAAAATAAATGATATAGCTATTTTCACTGGCTATTTTTATATGTGCTTGGGTGGTGCTCATAGCTTTAATTCATACATCTAACTGATGCCTTTGGGTTATGCTTTGCTGGTGGATGGATTATTCATCAATTGTCGGATGGATTGGATGGCAGCAATGCCGGCATCATTATCACCGTGCACACAAAGGCTATCGACCTTAAGATGCAAAGCATTGCCACTGGCACTGGTAATGGTACCTTGCTGAGTTAACTGTTGTACTTGCTTGAGCATCGCATCATGATTCAGCACAGCGCCAGATTTAGAACGCGCCATTAAGCTACCATCATCCTCGTAACAACGGTCAGCAAAGGCCTCAAAATACAATTCTAGCCGCAGTTCTTGCGCTTGCTTTAGGTGTTCTTGTGCATGAGCGTTGGCTTGTAGCATTAACTTTAATGGCGAGTTAGTTAAACCACTGGCAGCCATTCGGGTAGGGTAGCTACTCACAGCTTGCATAATGGCTTGTCGGATAGGTGCTTTGGCCATCATGTCGTTGTAAAGAGCTCCATGGGGTTTGACATAACTTAGAGCCAACCCTTGGCATGCTGCCATACCTTCCATAGCCGCAATTTGATAGTGCATAAAGGCCACTATTTCCTGAGCTGAGCAGTTCATAGACCTGCGTCCAAAGCCAACTAAATCTGGATACGCTGGGTGGGCCCCAACCATAACGTTGTGTTGCTTGGCCAAGGCTAAAGTTTGCTGCATTACCAGTGGATCACCGGCATGAAAGCCGCAGGCAATGTTAGCTTGGTCTATATAGGGCATAGCGTTGGCGTCTTGCCCCATGGTCCAAGAACCGTAGCTTTCACCCAAATCGCAATTAAGTAACATAAATGTGTCCTTGGCTAGAATATGGCTAGTTTACTATTGGGTAAATCTGTCACCAACATACACCCGGGTGCATGAGTAATACAAAAGGGTGGTTTTGCATTCTCTACGGCCACTTGAGGTGTGACACCGCAGGCCCAAAATACTGGCACTTCACCTTCATTAAGCGTGACTTTGTCACCAAAATCAGGTCGATCTAGATTAGTAATGCCTATGTCCCTTGGGTTGCCAAAATGGACAGGGGCTCCATGCACAGAAGGAAAACGGCTGCATATTTGAATTGCTCGAATAGCGTCAGCTGGCTTGTAGGGACGCATACTTACCACCATGTTACCCGTAAATGACCCTGCTTCTTTACACCTAATGTTGGTACGGTACATTGGCACATTTACGCCTTCTGTGAGGTTACGAACATCTAAGCCGTCGGCTAACAGAGCTTCTTCAAAAGAAAACGAGCAGCCCAGTACAAAAGCCACCAAATCATCACGCCAATGTTCTAATATATCAGTGACTTGGTGTTCAGACTGGCCATGATTAAATAGTTTATACTGAGGGATGTCAGTGCGTAAGTCGATGTCTTGACCTAGACTTTTTAGGCGAAAGTCACCTGGATTTTCTGACATGCCAATAATAGGACATGGTTTAGGGTTTAAATGGCAGAATTTTAAAAAGTCATCAGCATAGTCGGCCGGCAAAATACACAGGTTACCCTGCACGAAACCGGAGCATAATCCAGAGGTATTAGTGGTCATAGATCCACTCCGGATCTGATGCCTAAGCTGCAGTGGTGAAAGGGTCATAGTGCTTCCAAGAATCAATTATGGCTATTAATGTATTAACATGCATTTTGCCGACCAAAGGTGTGGGTGTCTAATTAAATCTATTATGCCTATTGATAGATATATTCTATCAACTTATGGTCTTGCTGATAACTTTATTGCTTTATGGACTGTTTTTTAAAAAAAACCACAACAACTTGTGTAAACTAACTGGGTTAAATTTCCAAGGAGAAGGATGTGAAAAAAACAGCATGGGCATGGCTACTAGTTGGCATTGTTAGTTTACCTGCTTTCGCCAGTTTTGAGAATAGAGACAATGTTTCAAAGTGGCTAGCTAATGCAGGTGATTTAGGCTTTACTAAAACGGAGGTAGCGCAGTACTTGGCGCAGACTACCGCCAAACCAAGCATTGTTCCTGTGCTGCTTAACGCGCCAGAACGCAAATTGTTATGGAGTGGTTATCAGCAACGGTTAGTTACCCCGCTGCGCATTAAAAAAGGCCGAGATTTTGTCAAAAAACATGCCGTTCAATTACGTTTACTGGCTCAAGATACTGGCGTCGATGCAGCTATTATTGGCGCCATTGCCGGCATAGAAAGTGATTATGGTGCTAACATGGGCCAGCATTTGACCTTGAGAGTATTAGCGACTTTATCGTTTGATTACCCTAGAAGAAGTGAGTTTTACCAGCGTCAATTAGCTCAGTTTTTTCGCTTGAGCCATAGCCAGGGTTTAGATCCTATGCGAGTTAAAGGTTCAGCGGCGGGTGCGGTGGGTATGGGACAGTTTATTCCTACCAGCTATCGAGATTTTGCCGTCGATGGTGATGGTGATGAGCGCATTGATTTATTTCACAGTAGCGCTGACAACCTAGCTAGTATTGCCAACTACCTCGCTCGTCATGGGTGGCGTGCTGATGAGCCATGGTTGTTAAATGTAGAGGCAAAAGTAGACCCAGTTTGGTTGAGTAAAAAGTCAACACGCAAAGGTTTAGCGCTAACTCAATGGCAGCTCAGAGGTATAGCAATGCCTAGTGAAGTTGATAGAGCTTTAGAATTTAACCTATATGCTTTTTCTACTGAAGGTGACAATGAATATCGCTTAGGTGGTGCTAACTTTTATGCCATAACTCGTTATAATCACTCCCTATGGTACAGTCGAGCGGTGGTTGAAATTGCCCAAGGTATTGCCCAAGATATTGTTAATTTCTAACCTAGGTTTTAAACATGCAGGATATATTTAGACTCTTTTTAAGTATTATTGTGATCTTGGCTGTGACTGCTTGCTCTAGCACTATGTCTCAGCCTAGTGGAGTGTCTCAAGCAGCGGCAGTAGCGGCAGTAGCGGCAGCAAAAGCAAAAACTGAATCACGTTATGACATTAAACAAGATGTGGGGCCTGATCAGCACCGGGACATGAGTAAAATTCCTGAAGCAATTCCTCAAGTAGAACCGCCTAGTCGTGGTGGTAACATGAGCACGTATAAAGTGTGGGGTAAGTCTTATTCAGTTATGGCCTCTAGTCTGGGTTTCGAGCAGCGTGGTTTAGCCTCTTGGTATGGCCAGAAGTTTCATGGGCATTTAACTTCTAATGGTGAAACCTATGATATGTATGCGATGAGCGCAGCCCATAAATCTTTGCCCTTGCCCACTTATGCTCGTATTACTAACCTAGCAAATAACAAATCAGTCATTGTTAGGGTGAACGATCGTGGTCCCTTCCATGGAGACCGGGTGATTGACTTATCTTATGCTGCTGCTAGTAAGTTAGAATACCGTAAAACAGGTGTGGCAGAAGTGTTGGTTGAGGCCATAGATGCAAGGCAGTGGAGCCCTGAGTTAGAGAGAAATATTCGAAAACAACGTGGCAGTAATGTTTTGTCATCACAGGGTGATGTTTACAACTCGACGCAGTCAGTTTCTACCACTACTAAAACGGCGAAGGTTGCGTCTAATAATGAAATCCGCCAACAATCTAAGCGTAAAGCTGACTACTACGTGCAAGTGGCGGCAGTGTCAAAAATTGGTAGTGCTTTATTGTTACGAAACACCTTAGAGCAACAACTCAGGCGTTCCAATGTGTTTGTAGAGCAGGCTGCTGACCGAGCAGATTTGTTCCGAGTGTTAATTGGGCCTGTCACTGATGCCAACAGCGCATTAGCATTAATTCAGCAGTTAGCAGAACTAGGGCGTGGTCAAGGACTTATGATTAAGCCCTAATTAACTGTGTGTAGCACTGGTCTCATGCTATAATTTGGGCCGTTAAAAATTGCTGATGGGGATTTTGTTTCCATTAAGCCAATAAACTAAGGTGGTTTGAATATGGCAAACGTTTTGGCTTCGGCTAAATTATTATTTTGCAAAGTTAAACAGGTAATAAGTTGTGGGCATAGAACTCGGGCGTTAGTTACCGCCTTATCTATGCTCCTCACAATGCTCTTATCTATGACTCTAGCTAACCCAGCATATTCTGCTCAAGCTTTGGTGCCTCAGCCGCCCCAACTTGCCGCTAGCGCCTATATTTTGATCGATGCGTTAACTGGCAAAGTCATTGTTGAAATGAATGCTGACCAATTATTGCCTCCTGCTAGCTTAACCAAAATGATGACGTCCTATATGCTGGCCTATGAATTGGCAGCTGGAAATGTATCCTTAGAAGATCAGGTGCGTATTAGTGAAAAGGCATGGCGTACAGAGGGCTCGCGCATGTTTGTCCAAGAGGGCAAATTTGTTAAGCTGGAAGACTTAATGCGGGGCATTATTATCCAGTCTGGTAACGATGCCAGTGTGGCGGTTGCGGAGCATTTAGCGGGTAGTGAAGAAGCTTTTGCAGATTTAATGAATCAACATGCAACGCGTTTAGGTATGACCCAAACACATTTTAGTAACGCTACTGGCCTGCCAGCAGAAGGTCATCTAACTACAGCCAGAGACCTGGCTATTTTGGCACGAGCTATTATTCGGGACTACCCGAAAGATTACTTAGTGTACTCTGAAAAAGAATTCACCTTCAATAAAATCAGACAACCAAACCGCAACAAGTTGTTGTGGCGTGACAGTACAGTGGATGGCCTAAAAACGGGGTATACTTCGGCCGCTGGATACTGTTTAGTGGCATCTGCCAAAAAGGACGGTCAGCGATTAATTTCGGTTATTTTAGGTGCCTCAAGTACTGAATCTCGTGCACAAGAATCCCAAAAGCTCATTACCTATGGCATGCGTTTTTTTGAGACCCACTTGCTTTATGACGCTAAAGAAATTCTCACTAAAGCAAGAATATGGGGTGGTGCCGAAGATTATATGGAGTTACTGGTTGAGCAGCAGCTGGCGGTTACTATTCCTCGTGGCCAAGCCAAGTATATTAACGCGACTATAGATGTTAATAATGGTATCGAAGCACCTGTGTTTGCCGGAGACGTATTAGGTAAGTTGGTGATTGCTTTGGATACAGACGTTATTCTAGAACGAGACTTAGTGGCTAGTATGGACATGATTAAAGGCGGTTTCTTTAAAGGTATTGCCGATAGTGTTAAACGGTTAGTAAGTGACGAATAATGAGCGCTAATCCAGCAGCTCCAAAAATTGAGTTTCCCTGCGCTAACTATAGTATGAAAATCGTGGGCCTTAAAACGCCAGACTACCATGCTTGGGTGATGCAATGTGTAAAGTCATTAGCACCGGATTTAGATACCCAAAAAGTACAGGTTATTGATAGCCGAAATGGTACTTTTCAGTCTATCCGTCTTGCAGTGACTATTCAAAGTGAAGATCACTTGCAGCAGATATACCAGACGTTAATGGCCAGTGGTAAGGTTAAACTTGTCCTCTAGCTTGCCTGGTCACGTGGCCAATTACTTGGCTTCAGAGCAGGGTGTGTTAATAAGGCTGTTGCCCCCCCAAGCCTACGAACTTAGCTGGCAAGCGATGCAAGATTTTACCAACCATCGAGATGCAACTACCTTGGATGAAATATGGGTGCTGGAGCACCTGCCGGTGTTCACTCAGGGCCAGGCCGGTAAGGCAGAACATATATTAGACTTAGGCACTATTCCTCTAGTTCAGTCAGATCGTGGTGGGCAGGTAACATACCATGGCCCAGGACAGTTGATGATTTATCTAATGCTAGATTTAAAGCGATTGAAGATAGGCGTTAGGCAGTTGGTATCTTATATGGAGAACGCACTGATAGATTGTTTGCACCAATACGGTATCGTCGCCAATGCAGACCCTAAGGCCCCGGGTGTTTATGTGCGCGGTGGTAAGATAGCCTCTTTGGGGCTGAGGGTGCGTAAAGGCTGCAGTTTTCATGGTTTAGCACTCAATATTGACATGGACCTTAGCCCTTTTGAGCGCATTAATCCATGTGGCTACCCCGGGCTAGATATGGTACAAATGGTCGATTTCAACAAGGCCGCTGAGTTTGATCAAGTGGCCCATAATATGTGCCAAGATTTAGTAAAAAAATTGCAGTATCAACACGTTGATAAAACCCAACAAGTCTGGGTTCAACACCATTGACTATAACCGACGAGCGATAAGTAACCATGGCCACAGCATACAAAGCAGAAGCAGGCGTTAAACTTCGTGGAGCCGACAAGGTGTCCCGTATCCCAATTAAAGTGATACCAACAGAGAAAATGCCGCGCAAACCAGATTGGTTACGTATTAAGATGGTTAGTTCACCAGAAATTAATCGTATCAAGGCTAAGCTTAGAGAACATAAGCTAGCTTCTGTTTGTGAAGAGGCTAACTGCCCAAATTTAGGTGAGTGCTTTAGTAACGGCACAGCAACCTTTATGATAATGGGTGAAATATGTACCCGTAGATGCCCCTTTTGTGATGTAGCTCATGGGCGCCCTAACCCTTTGTCTGTAGACGAACCCAGAGAGTTAGCTGCGGCAGTGGCTGACATGGCACTTAAGTATGTGGTCGTTACCTCGGTAGATCGTGACGACTTAAGAGATGGCGGTGCCCAGCATTTCGCCGACTGTATAAGTGCGATCAAAGAACGCACACCCACCACACAAGTTGAAGTGCTGGTGCCAGATTTTCGTGGGCGAATGGATATTGCTTTAGACATTCTAGCGCAAACGCCACCCCATGTTTTTAATCACAACTTAGAATCGATTCCGCGCTTGTATAAAAAAATTCGCCCAGGTTCTGATTATCAATGGTCTTTAGACTTGCTACAAAAGTACAAACAACGTTGTCCAGACGTGTTGACTAAATCAGGCTTGATGTTGGGCTTGGGTGAAACTAACGAAGAAGTGCTGCAGGTGTTGCAAGATTTACGAGACCATGGTGTAGATATGCTCACCCTTGGGCAGTATTTGCAACCTAGTCCGAATCACTTACCTGTGGATCGTTTTGTGCCGCCAGTTGAGTTTGATGAATTAGGTGCCGCAGCTAAAGCAATGGGCTTTAAGCACGTAGCCAGTGGACCATTGGTACGGTCATCCTATCACGCAGATTTGCAAGCTAAAGGTGAAAAAATAACTTAAGCCGAAATGATAAGGTATACATTTATCTTGGTTAATACAAACGAACAACAAAAACAGATAAGGGCTAATTATGGCGATTATTCATTGGTTAGGTGCTGGACTGTCTAGTGCACCAGGTATACAACGGCTTATTGGTAATGGCTTAGAGTTATGGTTGTGGAACCGAACTTTGGGTAAAGCTGAAGCTGTTATTGAACATATGGAAGGCCAGTGCCAGGCTCGTGTACTGGATTGGCAAGAACTGGATCTCAATGTAAGCAAAGGTGACATTTTGGTGTCTATGCTGCCAGGCTCCTTTCATCTTCAAGCTGCTCAATTAGCGCTAGATAATGACGCTCATTTTGTGTCTAGTAGCTATTTAACGCCTGCCATGGAAGCCTTGGATCAACAAGCACAAGCGCAGGGTTTATGCTTGGTAAACGAGGTGGGTTTAGACCCAGGTATTGATCATCTGTTGGCCTATGCATTAGTGAATGATTATCGTCAATCTACAGCTTATGCGATGAGTAATCGTTTAGAATTTAGGTCTTTTTGTGGTGGTTTACCGGCGGTAGAGAATGACTTTAAATACAAGTTTTCTTGGTCTCCTTTAGGGGTGCTGAATGCTCTAAGGTCGCCCGCCAAATGGCTGCAAGATGGTGAAGTTAAAACCTGCAGTAATCCTTGGACTGCTATGAGCGACTATACTATGCCATTAGCACAGAACCACAGCCCAACCTTTGAAGCTATTCCTAATCGTAATTCATTACCCTTTATTGCCCAATATAAATTTGATCCTCAATGGCCTGTGGATACGTTTATACGTGGTTCATTACGCCTACAAGGTTGGGCACATGCGTGGCAAGATATATTTAGTTTAGTGTCTTCTGTTAATAACACTGATAGTGCTGATGCGGAGGCCAAGTTTCAAGCTAAGTCAGATGAGCTTTGGCAAAAACATGCCTTTAAAGAGCATGAGCAAGACCGTGTCGTTTTATATGTGGAGCTATTGGCTAAGGATGAAAATACCCAGCAATACATTTGGCGTCAAAGCTACTCTATGGACGCCTATGGTAATGCAAAGGGCAGTGCTATGGCACGCTTGGTATCAACTACAGTGAGCTTGGCGGTAGAAGCTATTTTAGAAGGACGTATTGCAGCTGGTGTTAGTGCTGCACCTAATGATATGGGCTTAGTGTCTGATTGGTTAGGCTATTTAAATGATCATCATGACACTATCAACCACCTTAATCATCTTGAGCACATAGATTAAACGTGCAACAACCTCAAACTGCTATTGTTGTTGGTGCGGGGATGGTGGGCTTATGCTGTGCCTACGCCCTGCACCTTCGAGGCATCAAAGTAACTATCGTAGACCGAGACCCTGTTGGTGATAAAACCTCCTATGGTAACGCTGGCGCATTGGCTATTAGCGAATGTGTACCTCACAGCTTACCTGGTCAAATGTGGTCTATTCCCAAGTGGTTATTAGACCCGATGGGCCCCTTGTCTATAAGGCCTGCCCACATACCTCAATTTATGCCTTGGTTACTATCCTATCTTACTCATAGTCGTAAAAAAAATGTAGCCCACATTGCCCAAGCCTTGCAGGCGATTCATTGCCGAGTCAGTGCAGATTATGATCCCATGTTACAATCCATTGGTTACGCTGACAAGGTGTGGGACAAAGGCTGCATTAGAGTATACGACCATTACAAAAGTTTTAAAGCAAATGCTCAAGAGTGGCAAATCCGCAAGCAGCATGGCCAGGAATATGAGCTGTTAGGAGAAACGGATTTACGGGCGATGGAGCCTGCTATTGGTAAGGCAAAAACGTTTGGCGTGTTGCAGCCACAATGGCGCATTATCGATGACCCTAAGGCCTTAGTAGGTTGTTTGCGAGAGTGGTTGTTGAGCCAAGGTGTGGCCTTGATAACGGCAAATGTAGAGGCCTTAATCATGCAGGATAAGCGTGTTGAGGGTGTTAAAACGCCTATTGGCAAGTATGTGGCAGATCTCACTGTAGTTGCTGCAGGTGCTTGGTCAAAGCAACTCGCTAAACAAGCAGGAGAGTCGTGTTTATTGGAATCGGAACGGGGTTATAACACTACTTTACCTTACCCTAATATTTCCCTCGGTCATGAGCTTTTGTTTGCCGAACAGATGTTTGCGGTGTCTCCCTTATCTATTGGTATAAGGGTAGGCGGTGCCTCAGAATTTGCTGGTTTAACTGCTGCGCCTAACTATAAGCGTAGTGGTAATTTATTACATTTAGCCAAGCGCTACTTGCCAGATCTAAACACCGAAAATGGTCGGCAATGGATGGGGCACAGACCGTCTACACCAGACTCCTTGCCAGTATTAGGGCCTTCGGTGAAGTGGCGAGGATTAGCTTATGCGTTTGGCCATGCTCATTTAGGTATGACACAAGCAGCCAGTAGTGGACAAATGCTGGCTGAAGCGTTGCTAGAACCAGACAAAGCGACAGACTTAACAGCCTACAGTATTGGCCGTTTTAGCTAAACCTACTAGCTAGTGAATAGGTTTGCCAGCCAGGTGCATGATTAAAGCGCCCAGCAAGTCCCATGCATTGGCCTTAGTTACACCTTTAACACACTGATCAATGGCTTCGCATTGGCGCAGCATTTGTTGGGCGCTATGGCTATTATGTTGTTGCGCGGCAGTCCTCATATAGCCTTTGCGTTTTTCCCATACCCGTTCTTGCTTAAACCCTGCTTCAATCCCTTGAGGGTGATTAATAAGAGTGATGAGCAGACGGATTTCTCGGCTTAATACCCACAGTATTTCCATGGCATTGGTGCCTTCTTCCTTTAAACCGTAGAGCATAGTAAGGCTATGGCTGGCCTTGCCTGCAAGGGCAGTATCTACCAGTTGGTAGTTGCTATAACGCGCAAGACCACCCACATTATCATCAATATGTTCTGCAGTGATTTTGAAGCCAGCACCATTAAGGGTGAATTTTTCTAACTCTTGCGCAGTAGCAAGAAGGTTGCCTTCGGTTCTTTGAATCAATAGCTGGCAAGCCTCGGGGGTAATTTCCAGCTTCAGTGACTGGGCTCTATTGTTAATCCAGCGCCCCATGTGTTGAGCCTCTAATGGAAAGAGTGCTACACAAACACCTGCAGCGTCGAGGGCTTTAAACCATTTGCTGCCTTGGCCTTTTGAATCAATTTTTCCACTGCTAATGAGCACAAGATTGTCAGGGTTAGGATTGGCGACTAGCTGGCTTAAAGCTACTGAGCCTTCTTTACCAGGTTTGCCATTAGGTATTCTGATTTCAATTATTTTACGGCTCGAAAAAAGTGACATAGCTTGATCTGAAGCAGTGATTTGCTGCCAATCAAAGCGACCCTCAGCATGGAATAAGTCGCGTTCTAAAAATCCTTCTTGGCGTGCTTTATTGCGCACAGCGTCACATATTTCTTGCTGCAGTAAAGGCTCATCACCAAACACCAAATAACAACCAGCTAAGCCTTTAGAAAAGTGGTTTGTTAGCTGGTCTGGTTTGATACGCATTATTCGAAACTAATCTGACGCGTAATACGAGTGCCAAGTTGTTGGTACAGCAAGGTCCAACTGTTGGCCTTAATGCGTTCATTAACGGTAGAGTTACTGCCACTTAAGTCAACATCGGTGCTTACAGAAATAGGTAGTGAGTCGTTATCGACACGGCCTGTTGGTGTGGTCGATTGTGGCCCCTGGTCGAGAAATAGGTAATGGCTACTTAACGTGTAACGCCAAATTAAGACATCACCATTATTATCTAAAACAAGTTCAGAACGATTCTTTAGGGTGCGTGTTAGTTGAAGAGTAGGTACTGTAATATCAGTACCTATGGCAGATTCTAATAGATCTAAAGCAACGTTATGCTGAACTAGGCCTTCTTTAATGACAGCTTCTAGTAGAGGGTCATCCACATAGAGGTTTAGCTCAGGTGGATAAGAACGTTGGTTTTGACCTTGTAAATGAAAGCCGCAGTTGGGGATCACAAAGCTTAGGCACAATAAGAGGCTAAGCCTACCCAAGATGCCTAATGTTGCTGGTGTGTTAATCATGTGTTGCATCCTGTTCAGGCTAATTTTATGGGCCACTAACTAACCACAATATTAACTAACTTGTTAGGTACCACTATAATTTTACGCACAGACATATCAGTGATAAAGCTTTGAACTTTTTCATCGGCTAAGGCCAGTTGCTGAATGGTATCGCGGTCCATATTAGCACTGATACTTATCTTGCTACGAAGCTTGCCATTGATCTGTATCATCATATCAATATTCGACTTTACCAGAGCTTTTTCATCCACTTCTGGCCAAGGTGTTTGTAAAATAGCGTCTGTACCAGAAAACGCTTGCCACAAAGTGTGGCATAAGTGTGGCGTAAAAGGAGACATCAATAATACCGCAGTGCTCAGGCTTTCTGCCCTTACAGCAAGGCCTTGGTCGCTGATGTCGTCAAACTTAGAAATGGTATTACTTAATTCCATGATCGCCGCAATAGCGGTGTTGAAGGTCGCTCGACGTTCGATGTCGTCACTGACCTTGCGAATAGTTTCGTGGGTTTTACGGCGCATATCTTGTTGTTTTTGGTTAAGCTGGCTTGCTTCTAGGGCAGGTGCAGCGGGCATAGCCAAATGCTGGTGTACTTGTTTCCAAAAACGTTTGATAAAGCGCTGAGAACCTTCAATGCCAGCATCAGACCATTCAAGGGACTGTTCTGGGGGCGCAGCAAACATGGTGAATAAACGTACAGCGTCTGCACCATATCGATCAATCATGGTTTGTGGGTCAATGCCGTTGTTCTTAGACTTGGACATCTTGCCCATGCCATCGTATAACACGGCAGAGCCATCAGATTTTTTCACCGCACCAGTAATGCGGCCTTTGTCATTGACCACTGGGTCAACGTCTAATGGTGAGATCCAATCTTGACCACCTTTTGCGTCTTGCTGGTAGTAAGTGTGGGCCAATACCATACCTTGGCAAAGTAGCTTCTTAAAAGGCTCATCAGAGGAAACAAGGCCCATATCGCGCATTAGCTTGTGAAAGAAGCGCGAGTATAAAAGATGTAATATAGCGTGTTCAATGCCACCCACATAATGATCTACTGGTGCCCAGTAGTCGGCAGATTGTGGTGCTAGCATGCTGTCTTTATGATTAGCACTGGTGAAGCGTGCGTAATACCACGAAGATTCCATAAAAGTGTCGAATGTGTCTGTTTCACGTGCTGCAGCGGCGCCACATTGAGGGCAACTAGTATTGATAAATGACGCCATTTTTTTAAGTGGAGAGCCACTACCGTCAAATTCAATATCAGTTGGCAATACCACAGGCAGTTGGTCTTCAGGCACTGCCACAGGCCCACAAGCACCACAATTGATGATCGGAATAGGCGTGCCCCAATAACGTTGGCGCGAGACGCCCCAGTCACGTAAGCGATAGTTAGTGGTTACTTTTCCTTTACCTTGGCGCTCTAGTTCTGCCGCAATAGCATTGAAGGCCAATGAGAAATCCATCTCATCAAAAGCGCCAGAATTAATCAGCAAGCCTTTTGCAGTGAAAGCTGCCGTTGCCACGTTCACTTCAATGTTATCATCGGTAGGGCGAATTACTTGTTGAATAGTAAGGTCATACTTAGTTGCAAATTCCCAATCACGTTGGTCATGCCCAGGCACAGACATTACCGCACCAGAACCATAATCCATAAGCACAAAGTTGGCGGTCCAAATGGGTACAGGCTTACCTGTAAGCGGGTGAATTGCAGTAAAACCAGTATCAAGGCCTAGCTTTTCCATGGTGGCCATGTCGGCTTCAGCCACTTTCATGTTTTTGCAGCTGTCAATAAACTCAGTCATCGCTGGGTTAGTTTTGGCAGCCTTACGGGCTAATGGATGCTGTGGGGCTACTGCTAAGTAGGTAACACCCATTAAGGTGTCTGGGCGAGTGGTGAATACCTCTAAAGCACCATGATCAGCCACCTCAAAACTTAGTTCTACTCCCTTAGAGCGACCAATCCAGTTGCGCTGCATGGTAAGCACTTGTTCTGGCCAGTCTTCTAGTTGATCTAGGTCATCCAATAGCTGATCTGCGTAGTCCGTTATTTTAAGGAACCACTGCGGTATTTCTTTGCGCTCAACTAAAGCCCCAGAACGCCAACCACGGCCATCAATGACCTGTTCGTTAGCTAATACAGTTTGGTCCACTGGATCCCAATTAACCACAGCATTCTTTTTATAAACCAAGCCTTTGTCTAGTAGTTTAGTAAAGAACCATTGTTCCCAGCGGTAATAGGAAGGATCACATGTGGCTAATTCGCGGCTCCAATCATAACCAAAACCCATGCGCTTGAGTTGGTCGCGCATATAAGCAATATTTTCATGGGTCCATTTAGCCGGCGCTACGTTGTTTTTCATAGCAGCATTTTCAGCGGGTAAACCAAAGGCGTCCCAGCCCATAGGTTGCAATACGTTTTTACCTTTCATGCGCTGAAAGCGAGAAATTACGTCACCAATAGTGTAGTTACGCACGTGCCCCATGTGTAAGCGACCACTAGGGTAGGGGAACATAGATAAGCAGTAATACTTCTCCTGGCTAGGGTTGTCCTGCACTTCGAAGCTTTTGTTAGTTTCCCAAAAAGATTGGATTTCTGGTTCTATGTCGTGCGCGTTATAATGTTCGTTCATGGGTGCCGTTAGGTGCCGTATATAGTGGTAAAGCCGATGTGGCTAGAGAATAAATTCGACCCACATAGTACCACTAGAGCAGCAGCAACAGGTAGCTTGATCGCTAAAATTGATTGATAAAATAGGCAGCATAGTGATCAAGTAACAGGGGTGTTAGGCTATGGGCGATGTAAAAAACCTATGATAACCAACAGATAACGGTTGAACTTCTGTTCTACTGTCGTTATCATGCTGCTCCCTGATACGGCATCCGTCGATTTGGGGCATAGTGCGCCCGTAGCTCAGCTGGATAGAGTACTCGGCTACGAACCGAGCGGTCAGAGGTTCGAATCCTCTCGGGCGCGCCATTTTTTTTCGCTAAATCATTGATATTAATGATATCCTCATTGATGTGTTGTTTTTAATACCCTACGGTATACGCTAAAAGCAACAGGCTTATAAACTAGTTATTTGGATGTTGTTATAGTCTACGCCTGACAGGGAGCGATTCTAATGCTTGGTATTCCGCCAGACTAATTCTAAACCCTTACCCTTAAACGACTTACAAACAACTCAACTGCCGATATCTGTGCATATTGTTCCATCCCCTGGGTGCGTTCAAGTATGGCACGCATTAGTGGTAATACCTCAGACATCTCCTGTACTTTAGCTATTTGAACAGGTGTCATACTATTAGCTATCTTAATTTTATTTTTAGCATCTAAATCGCTCCCGTTATAGGCGGCTATGGTGTACCACATGTAGGTTCACTTATAGTCTGTAAGTACACCTTCGCCATATTGGTACATATTGCCAGCACCATGTTACATGAACTGGAATGCCCTGCTTACTCTAAAGACCTTCAGATGGCGCACGTAACTCACAACATTGTTAGGGGCACACACACGACAAAGCACAACTAATGGCCACTAGGATTAAGATGAAGCAGGAGTGGGCTACGCTTATAGACAACCTGCTCAACGATTAACATCTAACAGCGATACTTAGCCATCATTGATCCCAGTGCTTGGCTAATGGTACTAATAAGCTGAGTTTGATTCAGCAGGTCAGCCTTTGCCAGATTGCGCTTTTGACCCACGAAATGAGTCTTATATAACTTACTCTAATTCCTTTGACGATAAACGGTAGCCCTTCAGCTGCCGTTCTGCCTGCGTTAGCAGTGTGCTAATTAAATCCATGTCGTAGGGTGCAGCCATCAACTCTTCTTCTATGTCCAAGACAGTTTGATGTAGTTCGTCTGCTCCGAACAAGCTCGCACCGCCTTTACATCTATGTAACTCGTCACCAAGGGCTTTGACATCACTCGATGTTAAACTGTCTCTACACAGCCGTATGGAAGCGAGATTAAGGTCTACGAACTTGTCTAACAGTGGTTTTAGTTCAGGGTTGGTGTTTAGCCTTAGAGGTGGGTAAGCAGGGCTATAAGAGGTCTCTAACCCCTGGCTAATGGCGTTAATAATCTGCGCTTGAGTAAATGGCTTAGGGAGTATTAGGTCGATGCCAGCTGATTGTGCTTCATCCCTTAAGCTTGCTCGATTATCTGCCGTATGCATTACAATTGGACACTCATGGCTCCCTAGTTGCTTTTCGTAAGCTCTAATACTTTCGGTAGCCGCCAATCCATTGGTATCGGGTAGTCGGTAGTCCATTAATATTAAGTCTGCACCATGGTCTTTGAAGTGGTTAATCGCAGAGGTGCCTGTGTCACAAATGCAAATATTAGCCCCTGTCTCTTGAAGGAAGGCTGTTATTACGTTTTGGTTAATGGGAGAGTCTTCTACCAACAATATGTTAATATTGATGAAACAGTTTTGGGTCTCATCTAACGTTTGTGGCTCAGATTCCAGTTGGCTGGGCCCTTTATGGGACGTTATAGCTGCAGGTAAAGGTAGCGTAAAGGAGAAACAGCTGCCTTGGCCCAATTCAGAAGTGACTATAATGGACCCGCCCATTGCTTTAACAAGCCCTTCAGAAATTGCCAAACCAAGTCCTGTTCCAGAGGTCTTTACTTTGGTGGCCTTTAATACAGATGGTTGCGTCTGGTCTTCTATTTGGTAATAAGGTGAAAATATATGTTCCAGCTTGGCCCGCTCCATACCACAACCCGTGTCTGAGACCTCAAAGGTAATGAGGTTAGCCTGGTCTTCACTCTGCCTCTCGCTTGGTTCACTAGAGCTAATGACCAGGCGCACTTCACCTGCCTCGGTGAATTTAATGGCGTTACTAATTAGATTGGTGAGTATCTGCTTTAAGTAAGGCATATCACCGTGTAACCACTCGCTTACTCCGGTCTTTAATTGAAGGGAAAGGTCGATACCTTTCTGTTTTGCTGATAACGAAAAGAGACCAGTCAAATCCTGCACTAAACTATAGCTAGAAAAGTCTTCAGTTTGGATAACTGTCAAGTTTTCATCGATCTTTGAGAAATCCAGGACATCACTCACAAGTCCTGCAAGTTGCCGGCTCGCTACACCCAAGTGATCTAGTTGTTCCTTTTGTTCGGCCGTCGAGGGTTTAAGTTGTAATATTTCCACCATACCCAATATGCCGTTAAGTGGGGTGCGCATTTCATGGTTTATAGTGGCTAAGTATTCCCCCCTAGCATGGTTGGCTTTTTGCAGTTCTAGCGTACGTTCATGAACAGCTTTTTCTAGCTCTATTTTGGACTCTAGGATGGTCTTTAGTATTACATCGGCAGCTTCTGACCTGATTGTCATCTTTTCCTCATGAGCCTTTTTCAGGTCTGCAATATGCTCATCTATACCAGTCAGCATTCGACGGCGCATTTCGAGAATGGACGTTACTATTCTCGCAAAGCCGACTAGGCGATCTACTTCGAACTGGTGAAAAGTATCCCTAGGGTTTGTATCGATGACGCACAATGTTCCGATGTTGAACCCATCTGCAGTAACTAGTGGTGCGCCAGCATAAAATCTAATCTTCGGCTCCCCAGTGACCAGCGGGTTATGTTCGAAACGCTCATCTTGTGCAGCATCAAGAACAACCAAAGGCTTGTCCATGATCGCGTATGTGCAAAACGCAAACTTCCTATGCGTCTGATCGACCGCCATACCATAAGCAGACTTGAACCATTGACGTTTTTGATCAACTAGTGACACGAGAGATATAGATACACCAAATGTTGTTGCCGCAAGGTGGGTCACCGCATCAAATGAATCTTCCTGTGGTGTGTCGAGAACGCAATAGTCCAAGAGGGCTTCGATACGGTCCTTATCGTTGTGAGGTATTGGAATATTTGAAGTGTTTTCTAGGTTGGCGATAAGTCGGTTTTTGGATTTATCTGACATATTTTAACCTTTTGAGTTGCGATGGGTTTGCAACAACAACTCTTGTTTAACACGGACTGGGTATTTTTACTATCAGGTTCTATGTGTTCACATTAGATAGGAGAGGGGTGACTAAAAACAAAGGTACTGTAAATAACCCTGTGTATATGCCTTAGTTGAACATAATCCATTATCGCTCGCCAAAAAAAAATCATTAAGTGGTTTAGTGCTGCGCCAGTTAGGAATAGGCATTGTCATTGGGTAACAGCTAGCGATTTTTGATCGCTTTACTGATATTTAGTCAAACACTCAATGTAGCTCGAGAATGTGAAGATGTGGATGGCTAGAGTTTAAGGCCCTAGTAATATCACAGAAATACCAATGTTAGGTTGAGAGAAGTGCTAAGCTGGCTACTATTGGTTGATTAGTATGTTGGCATATTGGGTCGTTCTTAATAATTAGTTACTGGAGTAAACTATTATGGTTTTTTACACATCACGATCAATTGAGGGTAAATGTGCTTTTTAAAAAGCTGCAGTTCATCCTGATTATAGCCTTATTATCGGCCTCTTCTAGTTTGACTTCAAAAATGAATAATGCCTTAGAGAAAAGCCAGGCAACCACTTTTCACACTGTTAGTAGTGACGAAACGCTATTGCGCATAGCGATTGATAACGCCATTGATTCGGTACCAGTATGGCAGTATTTAATCAGTATTTATCAACTCAATCCTGACGCATTCACCCAGAATGATATATCCCGTCTCCGCCCTGGTAGTCGGTTACTTTTGCCCAAAGCAAGTCAGATAACAAGTTTGAGTGCTGATGCAGCACTAATTGAATATCATCACCTTTTTGCTCACGGTGAGGTAAGCCATTTTGCCAAAAGCATTGCCTCTATGGAGCAGATCGCCAAAACAACTGATAATGCATCAGACCGTGGTATTCCCAGCATTTTAGAAGAGTCACCAGAAAAAGTTAAAGAAAAAACCAGGTTAATTGCAACACAAGAATTGGATAAGTCAGTCCCACTTGCAGAAAACCCAGAACCAAGGCCGTTTATATTAAATAAAGTCACGTTTACAGGAAATGAGTCCTTTAGTTCCGAGATCTTACATGCTGTGATCGCTGATGCTGAGGGGAGCGCGCAAAATTTGGAGCAGCTGGAGGGGTTGGCTGCCCGTATTACCCAGTTTTATCAAGAACAGGGATATTCAATTGTAAGGGCCATACTCCCTGCTCAGACAATCAGCCAGGGCAATTTGACTATTCATGTAATCGAAGCCAAGTATGGGCAAGTCCACCTTACTAATAATAGCGGTGTAAACCATAACCTGTTGGTATCTACAGCTGCGTCTATGAAGCCGGGCATGGTGATTTCTAATGCCAGCATGTATCGTGCTTTATTGCTGTTATCTGATGTCCCAGGTTTAGTGCTCAGCTCCACTCTTAGTCCTGGGTATAAGTTGGGAAGCTCTGATGTAACTTTGGTTTTTGAGGATGGAAAAGCCTATTCGGCCAGCCTTTCTTTAGATCAATATGGTAATTCTTATACAGGAAAAGAGCGCATTATCGGAAGTGCTAAAGTGAACAACCTAGCCAGCCACGGTGATGTATTATCTGTGAGTGGAATGTTTAGTGGAGAGAATATGCAGTTTGGCCGTGTGGCTTATGACCGATTGTTGAGTGGTGATGGTACCCATTTAGGTGTGGCATATTCGGGGCTTAACTATTACTTGGGTAAAGAAATTGAGAGCGCAAAGGCCAATGGCACCACGCGCTTGGTCAGCATGTGGGTCGACCATCCCTTTTTACGTGGTTTGGATACAAATTTTTCAATGCAATTACAATCTGATATTAATCAACTTAAAGATCACGTAGACAGTGTCTCACTGCGCGCAGACCGAACGATATCTTCTCTTTCTTTAACTTCAATGGGTAATCAAAAAAGTGCCCGTGGCCGTGGTGGAATAAGTTCATGGCGTCTTGGGTTAAAAGTGGGTGTCTTGAGCTTTGATAATAGTTCTGCCAAAAGTGTAGATTCAGGTTCTGCTAAGACTATAGGTCACTTTAAAAAAGTGACTATAAATATCAATCACTTACAAAGAATTTCTAGCATATCTAGCGTTTATTTTGAGGCCACCGCACAGTGGGCTAGCGGTAACTTAGATTCCTCTGAAAAGCTCGTAGCTGGAGGAGTAAATGCTGTGCGTGGATATAATTCCGGGTCCTTATCTGGTGACATGGGTTACGTGGGCACAGTCGAGGTTAGATATTACTTGAATCAGGCTTTTGATGGGGGCTTAACAGGAAGTCTATTTTATGATGCTGCTAATATCATAGTAAACAAGACCCCTTGGGTTGGGCTAGTTAGTGGTAATTCATCAGCCATAAGTAGTGTTGGAATTGCGCTAGATTGGATAGGGCCCAAACAGACGTCAGCAAGCTTTGCTTTTGCAGTCCCAACGGCTTCAAAGTCAGCCTTAGTTGTTAGTCACCCGAGTCACACAATACGCCTAAAGGTGAAGCAAGAGTTTTAAATTCTTTATACTGGAGCACCCCAAAACTGTCTTAATAGCACTAGACGAAAAATTTAATTATTGACATATTTTTTATCAGGCTTTATGTTTAATTTGAAGATAACCAATTTAATTATAGGTCCACTCTAGAAATACAAGGAAGTTTCTCTGAGGTTTTTGCAACAAAAACTGCACTGAAAAGAGGGCTTTTGATGTTCAAAATATTTGTTTTACCTATCCTGCTTAATTTTTTAGTTCGCATAACAAAGTTGTGTGTGGTTGCAGATAGAGTAGGTCACACTGCGACGAACCACCAAAAAATTACACCAATCTTGATTGTGTCTGTTTTGTTTCTCTTTTCGTCCGTCTCTCGAGCTACTCCAACAGGAGGGAAAATAACGTCTGGAAGTGGCGTTATTGCACAATCTGAGGCTACCACTACTGTTACGCAATTAAGTGAAAATATATCTCTTGACTGGCAAAGCTTTAATATTTCTCCACACGAAACGGTTAATTTCCAGCAGCCTTCAACTATATCTATAGCACTCAACCGCATTTTGGATACCAATGGAACACAGATTCTTGGGCAGTTAAACGCTAATGGCCAACTCTACCTGATAAATCCAAACGGTATATTATTTGGACAGGGATCACAGGTCAATGTAAGTGGGCTTATTGCCTCAGCGCTAGATATTAATGATGCTAATTTACGTGGTAGTTTCCGAAGCTTTAGTGGTAATGGCGCCGGTGCAGTCATCAATGAGGGCAACATCATCGCTGGTGGTCGTGGATATGTTGCACTTCTTGGTAATACAGTTAAAAACCAGGGAATTATTCAGGCCTCTGAAGGCACTGTGGTGTTGGGTGCTGGTGATGCAGTAACACTTACTTTTCAGGACAGCAGTTTACTGCAAATGGTAGTTGATCAAAGTGCCATAAACAGCCTTGCTCTCAATGGAGGGCTAATTCAAGCTCATGGCGGGCAAGTCTATATGTCTGCAGGTGCAAAAAATAGCTTACTCACTAGCATGGTTAATAATACTGGAGTAATCGAAGCGCGGACACTAGAGAACCGTAACGGAAGTATTATTTTGTTGAGTGGAATGACGGCGGGTACTATTAGCTTATCAGGGACGCTGGATGCGTCTGCGCCAAATGAAGGAAATGGCGGGTTTATCGAAACGAGTGCTGCACAAGTAAAGATTTCTGATTCTGTAAACGTAACTACTTTAGCAACATCTGGTGATAGTGGAACTTGGTTGATTGATCCATCAGACTTTAATATAGGTAATGCAGGTGATGGTGCTGTGAGCAATATGTCTGCGGAGGTACTGACATCGAGTCTAAATAGCTCAAACATAACAATATTGTCTAGTGGTGGAACAGCTGATGGATCTGGTGACATTAATGTTAATGAAGCCGTGTCATGGAATGCTAATCAATTAACGCTTACTGCTGCTAGAGACATAAATATTAATGCTGTGATGACGGTTAGTGGCACATCTACTTTAGTACTAAACACCGCAACACCTAACGGTAGTGACTCAGCAGACACTGATGGTCAGGTTTATATAGGTATGAATTTTGATGGTTTTAGGGGACGTGTTGACTTTGCTAATTCAGGGCTCGGTTTACTCACTATTAATTCAGCCAGCTACAATGTCATCAACTCTCTGTCACAGCTCCAAAGCATGGCTATTACTGGTAATTTTGCCTTAGGTGCAAATTTAGGAACTTTAGGGTCTAACTTTAGTTTTACGCCGATTTCTAGCTTTGCAAATAAGTTTAATGGCCTTGGGCACACAATTACGGGTATGAATATTTCTGGAGCTGCGGCAGCTAACACGGGGATGATTAAAATTGCAGGTGCAGCTTCTGATATCCGTAATGTGGGCCTTGTTGATGGCATCGTTAGCGGGGGAGGTGCGGGTACAGGAGGCTTAATTGGCTCAGGCACAACAGGAGTTGTGAGTAATAGTTACAATACTGGAAACGTATCAGGAGCTGCCGGTACAGGCGGTCTAGTAGGCAGTATGACCACTGGTTTGATTTTAAACAGTTTTACATCTGGCATTTCAATTGGTGCCGCTGGTACTGGTGGTTTAGTAGGTAATATGTCGACGGGATCTGTAATCAATAGCTATGCAACAGGTAATGTAACGGGTGCAGCTGGGGCTGGTGGCCTAGTAGGCACTTCCACTGGGCTAATTAGTGGTAGTAATGCAACTGGTTTTGTTGATGGTAAAGCTGGCACTGGTGGATTGGTCGGCACAACAACAGGGAATACAGTCAACTCCTACGCTACTGGTAATGTGACAGGAGATGCCGGCACTGGTGGCCTTATAGGAACAAGTACAGGAGCTGTTACAAACACCTATGCTGGGGGCAATGTCATAGGTGCCGCAAGCACTGGTGGTGTTTTAGGGTCTAGTACTGGCGTGCTTACTAACAATTTTTGGGACATTGCTAATAGTGCGTACGGTGTTGGAAGTACAACCCCAGCAGGTACGTATAGCGTCACTAGGACTGAATTGATAGCCTCAGGGTTCCCAACAACGACAGCCAATAGCGGTTCTGGATCAACTTGGGATTTTAACGCTACCTGGTTACTAGTGGCTGGTTCGTCGCCAATTCTTCGTGGTTCTCTGCCTAAGCTAGTGGTGAGTGCACTCAACAAATCGAGCACTTATACTGGTGTTGCAGGTTATACCCTTGTTGGTTCAGGATTAGAATATTCGTTAGATTTAAATGCTTCTGAAAAAGCATATTTGAATGGACTTGGTGTCACCAATACAGGTGCCTCTAATGGAGCGACAGATACTGGTACTTACGCCATTTCAGCACTTTATTCTGGCCAAACGCGCTATGATATAAGTTACATTAATGGAGAGTTGACGATCAATCCAGCTGGCCTGTTGGTCACTGCTGCTGCACAATCTACTGTTTACGGCGCCACTACATTAGCGTTTGATGGCACTGAGTTTGGTTCTTCAGGGTTGCAGAATGGTGAAGTAATTACTGTGAGCATAGCGTCCTCGGTGACGAATGCGTCTAATGCAGCGGTCTATACTGGTGAAATTTCTGCTGCAACTGCAACAGATAGTGGTGCTGGCACCTTTAACGCCAGCAACTATACAATTACTTATGCTGCTGGCACCCATACGGTAGTTCAAAAGGCATTAACAGCAGTGGCTACTGCAGAAAATAAAAGCTATGACGGCAATACCACCGCTATTTCAACCTTAACCTTGAGTGGCTTAATTGGTAGTGAAACGTTAACTACTTCAGGGGTCGGTAGTACATTTAATGATAAAAACGTTGCTGATGCCACCACGGTAACGGTTAATAGTGCCACTTTGGTAGATGGCACTGATGGTGGACTTGCTGCTAACTACAGTTTAGCCATAGGCCAAACGGACTCAGCAGTAATTACTACTAAAGCCTTAACAGCGGCGGCCACTGCAGCTGATAAAGGCTATGACGGCAATACCACCGCTATTTCAACCTTAACCTTGAGTGGCTTAATTGG
>CAJXEN010000017.1 GCA_913052465.1 uncultured Oceanospirillaceae bacterium | reverse complement strand
AGATAACGCGGATGCAAGTGATATTGCACGCAGAACTATATATCAATTACAGTTTCAATGCTATTTTTAAATCACCCGCGCCAAGGCTAAGTCTAGAGCGCGGGTAGAAAGATTTGTGTTCCTTTCCTTTAGCTTTTTAGCCTTTTAGAGCTGCAAGTACAGATTCGGCAGAGCTTACCGAAAATGGATCAGCGCCATGGTTGTCTTCACGACCTGGCTCTTCTAACCAATGTTCAACTACACCGTTATCAACCACCATGGCATAGCGCCATGAACGTGGGCCAAAACCTACGTTGTGCTTGTCTACCAACATGCCCATTTGACGGGTGAATTCACCATTGCCATCAGGAATAAACTTGATGTTTTTGATGTCTTGATCAAGCATCCACTTACGCATAACAAAGGTGTCGTTAACTGACAAAACGTACACTTCGTCTACACCCAGTTGCTTTAGTTCTTCATAAGCGGCTTCAAAGCCGGGCACTTGCTGAGTGCTACAGGTAGGTGTAAAAGCGCCTGGTAGAGAAAAAACCACTACCTTTTTGTTACTAAAAATTTCGTTACTGGTAACATCTTGCCAGCGAAATGGGTTATCTCCACCAATACTGGCATCGCGCACACGGTACTTAAAAGTGATTTGGGGTACTGTAGTTCCAATGTTCATTAGTCATATTCCTTACGTTTAGGGTTTTGTATTTACTAAAATCGATGCTCAACAGCAGCCTATCTAGCGATTGTGTAGCATGTTGTTATATTTGTGTAATTGTCATTAATATTGATTTTTAATAGGTATTTCCTTTATTTTTTATTAAATAAGGCGATTGGATTTAATCACTATTAAAGCCTATCTTTAATTCACAGGCAATCTAAACAAGTCAATGAGGTTTTATATGAACGATTCAACCCCTACTCAAGGAAAATGTCCAGTCATGCATGGTGCTAGGCAAGCTTCAGGCAGCACCGCCAACCAACATTGGTGGCCAGAGCAACTAAATCTTAAAATATTGAACCAAAAATCGCCCTTGGTAGATCCTATGGGGGACTCGTTCAATTATGCTGCTGAGTTTAAAAAACTTGACCTAAAAGCGCTCAAAAAAGACCTCACAATCTTAATGACTGACTCCCAAGACTGGTGGCCTGCTGATTATGGCCATTATGGTGCCCTGTTTATACTTTATACGCATGGCTTGGCATAGTTCCGGTACCTATCGCACCTATGATGGCCGAGGTGGAGCAGCCACTGGCTCACAGCGCTTCGCACCTTTGAATAGTTGGCCTGACAACGGGAACCTCGACAAAGCTCGCAGGCTACTTTGGCCTATTAAACAGAAATATGGCCGCCAAATCTCTTGGGCAGACCTCATGATTTTAACTGGTAATGTTGCAATGGAGTCAATGGGCTTTAAAACATTTGGTTTTGGTGGTGGCCGTGCTGATGTATGGGAGCCAGAAGAAGATATTTATTGGGGCCCTGAAACAAAATGGCTTGATGACCAACGTTATAGTGGTGACCGCGAGTTAGTCACGGCTTTAGGTGCAGTTCAAATGGGATTAATTTATGTTAACCCAGAAGGCCCTAACGGTGTACCAGACCCTTTGAAATCAGCCTTTGATATTCGGGATACATTCGCGCGCATGGCCATGAACGACTACGAAACAGTAGCGCTTGTTGCAGGCGGGCACACCTTTGGTAAGGGCCATGGTGCAGGGCCAGAAGATAAAGTAGGCGTTGAGCCAGAAGGTGCACCACTGGAGCAGATGGGCTTGGGCTGGATTAATTCACACGGTACAGGCAAAGGTGGAGACACCACCACTGCTGGCTTTGAAGGCGCGTGGACAGTAAATCCAACGCAGTGGGACATGGGTTATTTTGATGTGCTTTTAGGTTATGACTGGGAGCAAACCACCAGTGCCTCAGGCCATATACAGTGGACACCAACGGCATCATCTAATGCTGATCAACCAGCTGCAGCACATGACGCATCTCGCACAGAGCCTCTGATGATGACCACCGCAGACATGGCCCTTAAGTTAGACCCAGAATATGCAAAAATATCTAACCACTTCCATAACCACCCTGACGAATTTGCTGATGCTTATGCACGAGCGTGGTTTAAATTAACTCACCGAGACATGGGGCCAATTAGCCGTTACTTGGGTGAAGAAGTACCGTCTGAAGAGCTTGTATGGCAGGACCCAGTCCCCCCACACCAAGGTGTTATGATTAGTAAAGCGGATATTAGCACGCTTAAACAAGCGATCTTAGCTTCTGGTTTAAGCACTCAAGAATTAGTATCCACAGCATGGGCATCAGCGTCTACATTTCGTGGCTCAGATAATCGAGGTGGTGCCAATGGTGCTCGTATTCGCCTTGCGCCACAAAAAGATTGGCAGGTTAACAATCCAGCTCAACTTTCAAAGGTGCTTACTGTGCTAAAAGCTGTCCAAAAAGATAGCTCATGCAACGTTTCTTTAGCAGATCTTATTGTGCTGGGTGGTAGTGCGGCGATCGAAAAGGCCGGTGGTATCAATGTACCTTTCTCACCAGGGCGAACAGATACCTCGCAAGAGCAAACTGATGTAGAATCCTTTGATGTACTTGAACCTAAGTTTGATGGTTTTCGTAACTATAAGAACACTAAAGACACGCGCTCAACTGAGTCTTTGTTAGTGGATAAAGCCCAATTACTTACCCTCTCTGCTCCTGAGATGACGGTTCTTGTTGGTGGACTTCGGACTTTGAATATCAATGCTGAGGGCTCAATACATGGTGTGTTAACTAGCCAGATGGGTGCTTTGACTAACGACTTCTTTAAAAATATCCTGGATATCAGTGTAGTGTGGAAAGCTAGCGATGCTTCTTCAGAAGTATATGAAGGTTTTGATCGTCAATCAGGCAATCTAAAGTGGACCGGCACACGGGCCGACCTTGTGTTCGGTTCGAATTCAATTTTGCGAGCACATTACCGAGGTTTATGCATCTGATGATGCCAAACAAAAGTTTGTTACAGATTTTGTAGCAGCATGGACTAGAGTGATGAATCTGGATCGGTTTGATTTATAAAATAATACTAAATAGGTATTACCAGTAACATGTTAAGTCTTAAAGACCTCAGTTACCTTGTTGCACTGGATGAACTGGGCCACTTTGGCAAGGCCGCTGAGGCTTGCCATGTGACCCAGCCCACCTTGAGTGGCCAGCTTAAAAAACTGGAATCCCAGCTAGGGGTTCGGTTAATAGAGCGTGGCTCGAAGAAGGTTATTTTGACCCATGTGGGCTTGAAGATTGCCCAACGTGCTAAAGTGATGGTGTTGCAAGCCCACGAAATGGAAGAGTTTGCAAGAGCGTCCAAAGCACCACTAACTGGGCGTTTAAAGTTAGCGATTATTCCATCCCTTGCACCCTAATTGATGGCTAAAACAGGTGCTACTGTAAGCACTTTGTTGCCTGAATTGAAGATAGGATTACATGAGCTAGAAACCCATGAGCTTTTACGTCAATTAAGGAGTGGAGACATTGATGTAGGAATTTTAGTGTTGCCACAAGCGCAAGTAGGGTTACGTAGCTTAAGCTTATGGCAGGAAAAGCTTTGGCTAGGGGTGGGTCATAACCATGAATGGGCACAAAAAAAGCAAGTGACTAGAACTCAACTACTGGGGGCTGAGCTGATTTTGTTAAAAGAGGGGCATTGTTTGGCTGATCAAGCCCAACAACTGTGCCAAATAAAAAGCCAGTCTCACGCTTTTAGGGGTGCTAGTTTAGAAAACCTAAGGTATATGGTGTCAGCAGGTAATGGCGCGACCCTAGTGCCCCAGCTTAGTATGGAAGCTTGGATCAGCCATGGTGATAATACTATTACTTACATTCCCATTACTGAACCAAATCAAGCTCGTGAACTGGGTTTTCTAGCGCGTTCAGGTAGTGCCTATTGGCCCAGTGTAGAAGCGCTAAACAGCGCCATGGCTTCAGTATTACCAGAAGTTTCAAAAGACACTCAAACTTTGCCCCTAGTCATTTAGAAGGAGGCCAAAAAGAAAATATAAATCAGCCTGTACGCGCAAGCCCACAGCTGACATATGCGGCACACAATACCAGCACTGCAGACAATAGTAGGCAGGCAACAAACCCAAATTGTAAAAATACCCACCCAGAAAGTAGCGTACCTAATAGGCGCCCTGCAGCGTTGGCCATATAATAAAAGCCTACATCCATTGCAATAGTATCGGTGTTGGAAAGGGCCACGATGAGGTAGCTGTGAAGGGATGAGTTAACGGCAAATATAATGCCAAAAACACTTAAACCAATCATTAAAACAGCGCCACCATGCCATTGGATATGTAATCCGTAAGCCATAACCATAGGAACTATGCAGAGTGCACCTTGCCACCTAAATGCCGTTTTATGTGCTGCTTTAAGCGTGTTCTGTGGGGTTTGGTCATACACTTTCTGGGTTGACTGGGTTAAAAGAGGCGCTAGCATCTGCACTAAACCATAGCCAATAACCCACGCTGCTAAAAAGCTGCTCACTTGCCAGTAAGTCCAACTGAGTTGTTGGGCAAGGTATACCGGCAAAGCCACCACAAACCAAACATCTCTAGCGGCGAATAAACACAAACGTGCACCGCTTAATTGGTTAATAGTAGAACTCTTAGACAATAGTTGGCGTATTTTTGGTTTATTTTTACTGCGACCTAAGCCTGCTTTTAGTAGTAAAAGGCTGCACAGCCATACCACTGCAAGCCCTATGAGCATGATTTGTATGCTGCTGTTAAAGCCCACACTACTCAATAAGCCCCCCCCTAGGAAAAAACCCACACCTTTTAAGGTGTTTTTTGAACCAGTGAGTAGTGCCACCCAACCATAGAGGCTAAAGCTTTGGTCTTTTTCACTTTCACTTTTGTTAGCAGGCACTAATAATTTAATGGCACTTTTTGCGCTCATTTTATTAAGGTCTTTAGCGATACCAGAAATAGCCTGTGCTGCCATTACCCATGCCACAGTGAGAAGGTGAGGGCTCACTAACAACATAGACAAAGCAGCAAGCTGCAAGCCTAAGCCAATATTCATTGTGCGGTTGAGCCCTATGCGCGCACCAAGATAACCACCTAATAAATTAGTGACCACGCCAAATAGTTCATAAAATAGGAACATCAAAGCGATTTGTAAGGCGTCGTAACCTAAGCTATGAAAGTGCAACACCACCAACATTCGTAAAGCGCCATCAGTGAGGGTAAAAGCCCAGTAATTACCCGTTACTAAGGCATATTGTCGCATGCTAGGCGCAGTGGTCATTATTGGTAGCCACTATTAGTGATCATTAGCACAGATATATTTAGCAAGTTCCGCAGCACGGTTCACGTAACCCCACTCATTGTCATACCACAAGTAAAGTTTAACCTGGGTGTCATTGATCACCAGGGTCGACAGGGCGTCAACTATACATGAGCGTGGGTCTGTGCGGTAATCAATAGACACTAACGGGCGCTGTTCAAAACCAAGAATACCTTTTAATGTTGCAGATTTAGCGGCGTCTTGTAATAACTGATTAATTTCTTCTACAGAGGTTCCACGCTGCATTTCAAACACACAATCTGTGAGCGATGCGTTGGCTAAAGGCACACGCACAGCATGGCCATTAAGCTTGCCTTTTAAGTCTGGAAAAATATGGGTAATGGCGGTTGCAGAACCGGTAGTTGTGGGGATTAAGCTCATACCACAAGCTCTAGAGCGACGTAGGTCTTTATGGTGCGCATCTAATATGGTTTGCGTGTTGGTAATGTCATGAATGGTGGTCATCGACCCATGACGAATACCAATGGCTTGGTGTAATACTTTAACCACTGGGGCCAAACAATTGGTAGTGCATGATGCTGCAGTCACTAACTGATGTTGTTGTGAGTTATAGAGGTGGTGATTTACCCCCACTACTAAATCTAACACGCCATCTTGCTTTACTGGGGCCGTCACTAATACCCGCCCAACGCCTTGGTCTAAATAGGCTTGTAAAAGCGCTTTAGTTTTGATTTTACCACTGGCTTCAATCACTAAATGACAAGCGGTCCAGTCTGTCGCTTCGGTAGCAACATTTTGACTATAGGTAAGCTTATGACCATCGATAGAGATAGTGTTACCGATACCGGTAATGTCAGCCGACCAAGTGCCGTGTACAGAGTCAAACTTAAGTAAATGAGCAGTGGTTTCGGCATCCCCTGCGGGGTCATTAAGCTGAATAAATTCAAATTCTGGCCACCGCCAAGCGGCACGTAAAATAAGGCGGCCTATGCGGCCGCAGCCGTTAATTCCTACTTTTATAGTCATAATAAAGCGTTGCAAAGAAACTAGATAAGGGTATTGTACCTGCTTCTTAGGGAATGCAGTCAAGTGCGAGATACACCGATGATAAAAGCTGGATTATATCAACATTACAAAGGCGCACAGTATCAGGTAATTGATACGGTGCGTCATTCAGAAACAGAAGAAGAACTGGTGCTTTACCGCGCTCTTTATGGTGAAAAAGGCCTGTGGGTTAGGCCCTTGGTGATGTTTACTGAAACTGTATTAGTTGACGGTAAGCATGTGTCCAGATTTGCTTACCAAGCAATAGCGGTGCCGTCATAGTTAATAAAACGGCCGTTGTCTGTTGGGCTAATATGGTCTAATACTTGGCGTAGGCCATTAACACTGGTTTGCGTATCAATAGAACCATTAGGGCCACCCATGTCGGTGCGGACCCAGCCGGGGTGAAGGGCAACAACATTAATACCTTTGTTTGTAAGGTCGATAGAAAGGCTCTTTACCACCATGTTCGCTGCCGTTTTAGACGAGCGATAGAGGTAAAGAGATCCACCGTCATTATCACCGATACTACCCATTCGTGAGCTCATAACGGCAAACGTGCCACCTTTGCTTGTGCCAGCATGAGCGGTGCCACACTGTTTACATTCAGCACTTCTAGCCACTGTTGCCTAGACACTGTGCCCAATGTTTGGTCTCGCGGGCCAAATATGCCTGCATTGTTGATAATTAAATCTAACTCTACACCATCAAGTTGTTCTTTTAGTGCTGATATACTAGCGTCCTCAGTTACATCTAAAGGGAGCAAAGTGAGCTGATCACAAGCTAATGTGGCAAGGGCTGCTCCTGCTTGCTTTCGATAAGTAGCGTACACATTCCAGCCGTTGGCCAAATATTGCTTGGTGAATTCTAGACCTATACCACGATTGGCGCCGGTGATTAATAGCTGTTTCATGTTGGATTGCTCATTGACTTACAAAGGTGCCCTGAGCTTAGAGCAACAATCATGCTAGAGCAAATAATCCTGACTTTGTTAGGGCTAGCTACGTTTTTTTTACTTCTATTTACAAATCAAGCTAGTGGTATCGAGCAGGGTTGTTGTACTATGTGAAGATAATCAATATTTTTTGCCCAGATTCCTCTATGGCTCGAATTTTTATTACGTCACTTGCTTTATGTTTGCTGCTTTTATCAGCAGGCAAAAGCTATGCTAATGCCAACAGCGTTAACCTAGGTGCTCCTGTATCTGCTGACGTTCATGATGTTATGAGTATGCACGTAGGTAATATGGATATGGGCGAAGCCTGTGACGACATGGATGGCAGCAGTGCTGGAGTATTTAGTCATTTTCACTGCCACTTAAATATGACCTCTTTAATCTCTGGTTATGCTTCTATTGGTCTTACGGGCCTACCTTCACCCAATTACAACTATCATTTTAGTAGTAAGGTGCACATACAAACTTTATCTACTAAACCTCCTTTATTCGCTTAATTTTTTCTCTGTTGCTGCTTCAGTTAATCTAGTTGCTCTAAGACACTGCATTATTGTGTGGGTGCTTTAGAAAGCAGATCTTGAGCTGAGTAATTGTGATTTCTCAGGTATTCTCTGATGCTTTAGCAACACCGATTTCCAGTATTAATTTGGATTTTTTGGCGATGTTGAAACTAAAAACTGTACTTTATAAAAGGGTATTACTGACTAGCGTTATTGGCTTACTGTCAGGCTGTAGTGATGCAGAAAATACAGCGACTGATGACACTGCTAGGTGGTATACCTCTGAACAGTTAGTGCAAGGTAAAGTAATTTTTTCTGAAAACTGCGCCGCATGTCATGGTACTGATGCTAATGGACAAGGCGAAGGTATTGTTGATTGGAAAGTTCCAGATACAAATGGTATTTATCCAGCCCCTCCTCTCAATGGCCAAGCTCACGCTTGGCATCATTCCCTAAAAGTATTGCTGCGCACTATTAATGACGGTGGCAAACCGCTTGGTGGCACTATGCCAGCATGGAAAGGCCACTTAACGGAAACACAACAGCGCTTAACAATAGCTGCATTGCAAGATTACTGGCCTGATGAAACCTATGCCAAGTGGCGTGTAATAGACCGTCGATAACTCATAGCTAATCAACAAAGCAGATAAATAATTAACCATAATTCCCTAATTTAGGTGCAATAATGAATAAAAAAATTAACTTCCCCATTATTTTATTATCAGGGTTGTTCCTGCTAAGCCCAACCTATGCCGATCATAAAAAAAGCCATGTGGACGTTGAAGTCGGCAACTTGTCTTCTACAGCCAGTAAAGGCCAACTTGTGTTTAATACTAACTGCGCCTCTTGCCACGGCATTAATGCGGCTGGAGGTATTGGTGGCCCGCCATTAATACACAATATCTATAACCCAGGCCACCATGCTAATGCATCGTTCATTCGCGCTGTGCGTAATGGTGTAAAACAACACCACTGGCAATTTGGTGACATGCCACCACAAAAACACGTTGCCTTTGGAGATATGGTGTTTTTGATGAAATTTATTCGAGAAGTTCAGCAACAAAATGGCATTAAGGCTATGGATCACCAAATGTAAGTGGGTTGCTTTAGCTAGTATCAAAACAGGCTGATTAAAAGAAATAACTAATAAAGGATCACTATGATTAATACGATAAAAGTAGCTGCTGTTACTACTATGCTGTTTGCAGCGCTGGCCCATACTTCAAGCGTTACTGCTCATGACGGGGCCACGGGTGTGGTTAAGCAGCGCATGGATGCCATGTCAGAGATGGCTGGCGCAATGAAAGTGATGGCGTCTGTGGTAAAAGGTAAACAAACATTTGATCGAAAGGTATTTATAAAAAGCGGCAAGCTTATTGCTGGCCATAGCAATATGGTGGCAGATCTATTTCCTGAAGGATCGATTGAAGGTAGTAGTGAAGCATTACCTGGTATTTGGCAGCATTGGGATGATTTTTTGCACCTTAGTAATAGTACAAAAGCCAACGCTGAAAAGCTTGTGAAAATGGCCCAAAACGGCGCAGAACTGCGCCCGCTAACAAAACAATTTGTCAAAATTGCTGGTGGCTGTAAAGCTTGCCATAAAGTTTATAGAAAGAAGAAGTAAGCGTTATGAAAATTAGCAACTACGTGTTGATGTTGTCTAAAGTATTGTTGTTGGCGTTGTCAGCCACCGCAACTACGGTAGCATTTGCTGCATCGCAGGAGGGGGCGATCGCTCGTGGCGAATATGTATATGACATTGGTGGCTGCGCGTCATGTCATACCAAGGATACGCCCTTGGCAGGTGGCGTAAAGTTGGTGACAGAGTTTGGTACCTTTTTTAGCCCCAATATAAGCCCTGATGCACAGTATGGCATTGGTGGGTGGAGTAATGATCAGTTTATCAAGGCCATGCGTCAGGGCATAAGCCCAGAGGGAGAACACTACTATCCTGCATTTCCATATACATCATACGCAAATATGCAAATAAGCGATCTGCTAGACCTTAAAGCCTATTTAGATGCACAAGACCCTGTGTCAGAGCCTAACTTAGCCCATGATGTGGGCTTTCCTTTTAACCAACGTGCGCTATTAGGTGTATGGAAGTTGATTAATACTGGCCACCAGTGGACGCCAGACCTCTCTCAAAGCGAAAGTTGGAACAGAGGTAGTTATCTTGCTAATGGGCCAAGTCATTGTACTCAATGCCACACCCCTAGAAATTTCACAGGAGGCTTACAAAAAGATACTGGCATGGTGGGTAACAAGAATGGGCCAGAAGGAGAAAGTGTACCCCCACTATTTGACGTTAATAAATTAGCTTTTGGTGGTTGGAGCGAAGAGGATATTGCCTTCGCTTTAGAAATAGGCATGACGCCAGCAGGTGATTTTTTGGGTGGAAGTATGAGTGATATACTGGAAAATACCACCGGCAAGATGACGGCGCAAGACATACAAGCACTGGCAGAATACCTGTACACATTGAACAACTCTTGACCTATGTGTAACACTTAGGTTTTATAGTGTGTTGCTAGGTGAGTTTATAAACTGCCTCACTAAACCACTGTTTTAAACTATATGGCCACCGTAACCGTAACCCGTAACCCGTAACCCAAGGAGAGCGCAAATGAAAACTGTAAGCCAGCTTGCCAACACAGTAAAGGTGAGCGCCGAAACTGTGCGTTATTACAGCCGCTTGGGGTTATTAGAAGCACAAAGAGACCCGCATAATGGCTATCAGCTGTTTGACCATCATGCGTTGCAACGGCTTACTTTTATTAGCCATTCTAGGTCTTTAGGTTTTAGTCTAAAAGACATACAGGCCATCTTGCAACATACGACTAAAGGAGACTCCCCCTGCCCTATGGTGAGAGATATGCTACGCCAACGAGTGCCTTTAGTAGCGGCTAAGATACGCATTCTAGAAGAGCAAATGGCACATATGCAGTTGGCTTTACAACAATGCCTGACGGCATTCCTGATGGGCATCACATTTGTCACCTCATTGAAGATTGGAATACGCCAGCTACAGAGATTGAAAACCATGACTAATACTGCTCAAGACAAGATCATACAGTTGTCACTATCTGGTGTCACTTGTGCTGGCTGCGTGGGACGCATTGAAAAAGCGTTGAATCAAACCCCAGGTGTGGTGGCCGCCCAGGTTAATTTTGCTAGCCGTACCGCAGAAATAAGTGGTGGTGATGCGCAACAGCTAATCACTGCTGTACAAGACGCAGGTTATGACGCGCAGGTGATAGAAGACCCTGTGTTAGCGCAGCAAAAGCAAGATAAAGAGTTAAAAAAACTATTAAAAAGCCGTTCTTGGTATGCAGCTTTTGGTGTGGGCCTAGGGTTTGGTTTGATGTTTTTTGGCATGGACATTACCGACCCACTTATTCTACGTGCTATAGGGTGGCTTACCTTGGCGACGATGGTAATGACTGGGGAGCATTTTTATAGCAGTGGCTTTAAGGCAGTGAAGTCGGGCCATGCCAATATGGATACCTTGATCGCTATTGGCACCAGTGCGGCTTGGCTATATTCGATTTTAGTTGTGTATCTGCCTAATATCTTTCCAGAGGCTGCTCGCGGGGTTTATTTTGAAGCTGCGGTGATGATTATTGGTTTAGTGAATCTAGGCCAAGTATTTGAAATGCTAGCGCGCAGTAAAACCCAGTCAAGCCTTAAAAATTTGCTTGGTTTACGCTCTAGCCATGCCTGTTTGGTGGGCTCAGGTGGCGAACTAATGGCGGCTGAAACGCAGGTTGATATTATCCAAGTTAAGGTGGGTGACTGGTTACGTATTAAACCCGGTGAAAGGGTGCCGGTAGATGGCAAGGTGACCCAAGGTGAAAGTTACTTTGATGAAGCAATGCTCACTGGTGAGCCCATGCCAGTGCTCAAAAAATTGGCTGACGAGTTAGTAGCCGGTACCATTAATGGCCAAGGTAGCGTGATATATGAAGCCACAAGGGTGGGTAAAGACACCGCCTTAGCGCGGATTATCGAGATGGTTCGGCAAGCACAAAATAGTAAGCCAGCTATTAGCCGTATAGCCGATAAAGTGGCGGCTATTTTTGTACCAGTGGTTATGGTTCTAGCAGCAATAACAGCGCTAGTATGGTACTTTTTTGGCCCCCAGCCTGCGCTTACGTACAGTTTGATCAGTGCAGTATCAGTGCTAATTATCGCCTGCCCATGTGCCCTGGGTTTGGCCACACCTATTTCAGTAATGATTGGTGTGGCCAAGGCTGCACAAATGGGTGTTTTGGTACGTAATGCCGACGCTCTGCAACAAGCCAGTAATATAGATTGGGTGGTGTTGGACAAGACAGGCACTATGACCAAAGGGCATCCAAGTGTAGAAGACTATGCCGTTTTTAACGGCGCTGATGAGACCCAAAGTTTAGCGATTGCGAAAAATTTGGAGCAAGCATCAGAACATCCCATTGCCTTGGCCATTGTAGGCTATTGTCAGCAGCAGCTAGCGCTTAAAAAACCTGATGCCTTTTATGCAACGTCAGTTTTACAAAAATTTACTGCAGTGCAGGGTTTGGGGTTAGTAAGTGGCGACTTTATTATGGGTAATGTGACGCTAATGCAGACCTATAAGGTGGATGTTAGTAGTGCCAAAAGCTGGTTGGAGGCTCAGGACCTTGCAGCCAGAAGTTTAGTATTACTTGCCAATAAAGGTGTTTTAATCGCCGCATTTGCCCTTGAAGATGCGTTAAAAGCCGACAGCGTTAAAGCGGTGCAGAGGCTTAAAGCTCAGGGCATTAAGATAATGATGCTAACAGGAGACAACCAAGCAACAGCTCAAAGGGTAGCAACTTTGGTGGCTGTGGATGATTACGCTTACGAACTTATGCCGCAGGACAAGTTAGATAAAATCAAACAGCTGCAAAACCAAGGCCTAGTAGTCGCTATGGTGGGTGATGGTATTAATGATGCGCCGGCCTTAAGCCAAGCTAATGTGGGTTTTGCTATGGGCCAAGGTGCTGATGTGGCGATAGAGAGCGCTGATTTATGTTTAATTAATAGCTCATTACATGGCGTGGCAGATGCCATTGAATTGAGCCATGCTACCTTACGTAATATTAAACAAAACTTATGGGGGGCCTTTGCGTATAACACCCTGGGTATTCCTATTGCTGCAGGCGTGTTGTTCCCCCTAACGGGCATATTACTGAGCCCTATGTTGGCGGCCTTAGCAATGTCCCTGTCATCGGTTACGGTAGTGACTAATGCTAATCGCTTACGTTTTTTCAAGCCCAGTACTCGTAACTAATGGGGGCATTAAGAATGGCGGACGACGGCTAGTGCTAATTGCTTGTACTAAAACGCCCAGCATAATAATACTTCCGCCGATCAACGTCCAATTGCCTGGGTGCTCATTAAACAAAAACCACACCCAAATAGGGCTTAGTATCACTTCCAGCATAGTCAATAAGGTGAGTTCTGCTGCCGGCACGTGTTTTGAGCCATAGATGAATAACACCAAAGCCAAACCCATTTGGAAAAAACCTAGGGCTAAGCAAATCCCCAAGTCTGCCCAACTTATAGCGAAATCATCAATGGCAACAGTTGCTACTAGCATAGAGAATAAGCCACCAATCAAGGCAGCAGGTAACATGTCGTTATCTTTGCCACGGCGCATGATCACACTAAAGGCGGCATAGGAAATGGCCATCATCAGCGCAAAAGCCATGCCAATAATACCGTCTCCACTCAATGCATGCCCTACCATTACACTAACACCAACACTAGTGAGTGCAATGGCAGCCCATGTGCGTTTTTTGACCCGCTCACCCAGGATAAGCCAGCCAAGTAGCGCCGCGATAAAAGGGGATGAGCTTAACAAAAACACCACATTGGCCACACTAGTGTAAAGCAAAGCAAAAATATTGCCAAAAAATGAAGCACCCAAAAATATGCCAGCCAAAAGGCTCAGTTTATTAGTGCGTTTTAATGGAGTAACCAAGTTGCCTTTATTGCGCCAGGCCATCACTATCAGTATGGTTAAAATTAAACCAACAGAACGAAAAAAAACAATATGCCAGCCCGATGCTTCACTAATATAACGCACGCCAATGCCCGCAGTGCTCCATAATAGGCCACACATAATGACCATAATGGCCCCGTTGCGGTACAGGTGGTTTGATGTTTTTATAGAGGCTTTGGCTAGCGCGATCATTAGTTTTGCTGTAACCAAGCTTGATAAATTTTGTCTGGCCAAAGGCTTTGAGCCCAGGCCAAAGTAGCTACTAATTCTGCTTTCGTAAGAGTGCCTTGCCAGGCTGGCATTGCACCTCGACCATGGGTAGTGGTTTGGATAAGGTTATCTAACGAATGATGCCAAGCATGGCCACTGCCATTCAAGGGAGGGGCGCCACGTACACCAGCTTCATTAGGTTGCATCCAATTTAGTGCGCCTTGAGCTTTAACTCCATGGCAGCTGGCACAATTGTCTGCAAATAAAGCCGCACCTTGGTTCACTTGGGCTTGGCTATACCATTTGGTGGCTTTATTTTGTTTGTCTAGGTAAGTGTAAGTGCTTAATGCTGCTACTAGTATTAGGCAGGCGAATATTAATAAATGTTGCGTCCTACTCATAGCTAGAAACCTATTGCTAAATTCGTCTCGCCGCACTATATACTAAGCGTGTGATCAGGGTCTATGGTTGGTGTATTGATTCATTGTTCTGGGGTGGGAATTATTTTATAATTTTGCAATATTAACCCCATTATTGTTTATATAACCGTTTAAATGGCAATCACTACATCGTTTTTAACATTAGTAAAGTTAGTACTGCGCTTTTTGATCAGTGGTGGCATAGCTACTGCCGTTCATTGGGCTACGTTATGGGGCTTGATTAATCTGCAATTAGAGCCAGTGTTGGCGTCTAGTATTGGTGCTTTTGTTGGTGCTATTGTGAACTACTTTTTACAGTATTTTTTCACTTTTAAAACTAAACGCCGACATAAGCAAGCATTATTGGCCTATGTTCCAGCGGTTTTGGTGAGTTGGTTGTTGAATTTAGTACTGTTCTATAGCCTTTATGGCAGTTTATTTGCGCAGCCGCTCACAGCACAAATAGCCACTACAGGTGTAGTTATGGTGGTTAATTTTTTACTCTATAAAAAGGTAGTATTTCTTGCAAAACCAGACACCTAGTCAAACAGATAAGGTGGCTTCTAGCCATGACACACCGATGATTTCACTGGTTATTTCTGTGTATAACGAAATGGCAGTATTGCCGCTGTTATTTGAGCGCGTAAGAAAAGTAATGCACGGTATTAACCTAGATTACGAAATGGTGATGGTGGATGATGGCAGTAAGGATGACAGCGCCAAGTACCTGATCGAACAAGCTCAAGACGACGTATATGTAAAGGCTATTATACTGTCTCGAAACTTTGGTAAAGAAGCGGCTTTGTCTGCTGGTTTAGAACACGCTAAAGGTGACGCTATTATTGTGCTTGACGCGGATTTACAAAACCCACCAGAATTGATCCCTGCGATGCTAGAAAAATGGCGTTCTGGAGCTGACATTGTGGCAATGAAACGGCGAGATCGAGAAGGTGAGTCGTGGGCTAAAAAAACAGGGTCTTATTTTTATTATCGCATTATGAACCGTATTACAGGGTCAATGAATATCCCTGAAGATACTGGGGATTTTAGGCTCATGAGCCGTAGGTCATTGGATTCACTTAACCGGTTGCCAGAGCGCAATAGATATATGAAAGGCTTATTTGCATGGGTAGGTTACCCTACTTATGTGATGGAGTATGATGTGGCAGATCGTGCCGCAGGAGAAACTAAGTGGAATTATTTTAGTTTGGTTAGCTTGGCCTTTGAGGGTATTACTTCATTTTCTGTCGCGCCTTTAAGAGCCATGGTGCTGTTAGGCTTTATTACGGCTACATTAGGTGGTTGTTTTGGTGCTTGGATCGTCATTGAGACACTTCTTTACGGCAATGACTCAGCTGGGTTTCCGTCTATTATCGCCATGATTACTTTTTTAGGGGGGGTACAACTACTCTCTATCGGGGTGTTGGGTGAATATGTTGGAAAAACGTATTTTGAGGCCAAACAGCGGCCACTATTTATTATTCAAGATGTGGTGCAAAAACCTATTAAAAAGGCTGATGATCATACGTCTATAGCAGCACAAGGAACTTCAGTTAATGTTAAAACGGACTAATCTAATTTGGTTATTAGGCACCTTATTGGTGGTGCGTATTATTGCCATGGTGGTAGTACCATTTGCCGATACTACAGAGCCTAGATACGCTGAAATTGCCCGTTTGATGATGGTTATCAATGACTGGATTACACCATGGTTTGAGCCTGGGGTACCTTTTTGGGGTAAACCTCCTTTATCTTTTTGGGCTCAAGCTATTTCCTTTAAACTATTTGGCATTAACGAGTTTGCCGGCCGTTTGCCTGCATTATTGGCGTTTTTAGCCACTGCTTGGATGCTTTGGCGCCTGAGTGTTTCTATTATTAATAGCCACGTCGCTGCAGCCAGTTTAGTCGTTTATAGCAGTATGGTGCTCACCTTTTTGGCAGCAGGCACGGTGATGACAGACCCATACCTAGCACTAGGTACAACCTGGGCAATGGTGGCGTTTTATTTGGCGCCTAAGGAAAATTTTTGGTATTGGCGTTATGGGTTTTTTATTGGTTTAGGTATTGGTTTGTTGGCCAAAGGCCCATTAGCATTAGTCATTAGTGGCGCACCTATAGGCCTATGGGTATTGCTACAAGGTAAACTTATGTTTTACCTACGTACGATGCCTTGGATACGAGGTACTTTATTAACCCTAATTATTGCGTTGCCATGGTATATATTGGCGGAATTAAAAACCCCAGGATTCATTAATTACTTTATTGTGGGTGAGCACTTTATGCGCTTTGTAGATCCAGGCTGGATGGGTGATCTCTATGGTCATGCCCACAAGGAGCCAAAGGGCATGATTTGGCTGCACTGGTTAGCAGGGTCTTTACCTTGGGGGCCGCTAGCTCTGATATTGTTGTTAGGCCACTTATTTAAAGCAAGTTGGCGACAAACTGTATGGCAGTCGGCTAAACAGCCAGCTGTGTTTTATGTACTGTTGTGGGCCCTGGTAACGCCAGTATTTTTCACACCTGCAGGCAATGTGATCTGGACCTATGTGCTGCCGTCTATGCCAGCTTTTGCCTTACTCATGGGTTGGGCTATGGTTAAGCTGAATAATGGCCAAAAATGGCGTCAAATAGGTTTTACCCTAGCGATGTGGTTTACACCTATTGCGACACTGGTGTTTAGCGTATTGATTGCAAATAATAACGACTTGATGAAAACTGAAAAACGTATTGCCCATTATGTTGCAGAACAGCCTCAAAATGGGGACCTCCACAATTGGTCTAGGCTGTACTACCTAAGCGCTGAGTTAGAGTTTTCTGCGCGTTTTTATAGCCATGGCAGTGCCAAACCTGTGCAGCTAGACCAGCTGGAAAGCTTGGCATTACAGCAACAAGGCGTATTTGTGGCGGTGCCAACCGACCGTTGGGAAACAACTGTTGCCCACTTTGGTGCAAGGTTAGAACCTCGTGTCGAGAACATGCGTTTTAAGCTGGCGTTTCTTAAACCTCAGTAGGTTGTTGGTTCTGTTCTAGCCATTGTTCTAGGGCTAACTGTTGTTTGTGGTTGAACTTTAGCCCAAGTTTAGTCCGGCGCCAAAGAATGTCTTCGGCGCTAAGGGCAAATTCATGCTGCACTAACCAAGAGACCTCAGATTGGCTTAAGGTATGGCCAAAATCCATGCCCAGATCACCAGACTGTTTGGCCTTACTCAGTATTTTGGCCGCATTAGTGCCGTAAGTATTAATTAAACGTTTGGCCCAAGCCGTAGTTAAAAATCCAAAATCTTGCTCTAAGGTCTGCTGAAGTTTTGCTTTATCCTCAAAAGCAAAATCTCCCCCAGGAAGACTAGCTTTTTCTGTCCAAGCTTCTCCCATATGCGGTAAAAACGCTTTAAGTGGTTTGAGTGCAGCTTCAGAAAGTTTGCGATAGGTAGTAATCTTGCCGCCAAATATATTAATCAATGGAGCACCCAAGTGTTGCTTCAAAGAAATAACATAATCTCGTGTAGCCTCACTGGCCTTTCCGGCGCCATCATCGAATAATGGCCGCACGCCTGAATAAGACCACACAATATCTGCAGTAGTAATGGGTTGTTTAAAGTACTCATTCGCTAAAGTTAAAATGTATTCACTTTCCTGTGAACTGCATGTTGCAGATTCTGGAAGGTGCGGATGATCTTGGTCTGTGGTGCCAATGAGGGTGTAGTCCTCTTCATATGGAATAGCAAAGGCGATGCGTTGGTCACTTGATTGGAAAAAATAAGCACGGTCGTGCTCAAATATTCGCTTAACCACAATGTGGCTGCCACGAACTAAGCGTATTTTATGTTCGGACTGGGTGCCTAATTGGCCTTCAATTACTTGGTTAATCCAAGGCCCAGAAGCATTAATTAGCGTTTTAGCTTGCAGCGTTTGTAATTGTTGGTTGGCCGTATTTTTAACGGTAATGTGCCAAACGCCTTCTTTACTATAAGCAGCGATAACCTCTGAACGAGTCATGATGTTAGCTCCTAAAATAGCAGCATCCTGGGCATTAAGGGCCACTAATCGAGCATCTTGCACCCAACAATCAGAGTATTCAAAGGCTTTGGTGAGGCTGGGTTTCAGTGGTGTTCCAGCATAATGGTTGCGTAAGTTCAGGGTGCTTGTGGCTGGTAGTAGCTTACGGCCCCCAAGGTGATCATAAATAAACAAACCTAAGCGTACTAACCACGCTGGCCTAATACCTTTCACATGGGGTAGCACAAAGCACATTGGCCAGCTAATGTGGGGCATATTATTAAGTAACACTTCGCGTTCTTTTAGTGCCTTACGCACTAAACCAAACTCGTAAAACTCTAAATAACGTAAACCACCGTGAAACAACTTTGTAGAAGCGGAGGAAGTACCTTGTGCAAGGTCATCTTTCTCAGCTAAGGCTACACTTAAAACGCGTCCAGCGGCATCACGTGCAATACCGCAGCCGTTAACGCCACCGCCAATAATAAATACGTCGAAGGTGGGAGCTTGTTGAGGAATATCTGTTGTTGTCATGGGTGATATTTTTTGTCTTTACTTGGTAGATGATGGTTAATCTGAAATAACTTCAAAAGTAGGCCAGAATGAGGCGGGTGCTAAGGAGTTTTCAGTATTAAATTGGCCTACATTTTGCTGATCAATCATTAATATACGTGGGCTAAGGTGAGATTCTGTGAGCTTTCCTTCCAAAATACGTACCGCCTGATCTATAGCTAAACGGCCCTGCAACACCGGTGAGTCAGTAGGTGCGGCTAAAATATGGCCGCGTTTTATGCCACGAAATACATTATGGGTAAAATAGGTCGATATAATTTCAATCTTACCACGTAAATTACGGTTGAGTAATTCACTTACAGCCGCATCGGCTGTAAGTGCTGTACCAACAATATAATCAAACTCGCTACTTTCTTCCAATACTTCTTGCAGTAAGTTACGTTGAATTTCCTTACCGGTATCCCCCCACTTTACGGCTACGACACGTACACCTGAACCGGCAATAGCATCATGGAAGCCGTCATCGATGAATTTAACCCAACCTGATTCTTTGGGGCCAGGAAACCACGCAACCTTGGCTTCGTTGGCTCCCTTGGTGGGATGGCGTTGAGCAAGGTATTGGCCCACTTTTTGCCCCATGCTGTACCAAGAAACTCCAGCTTTAGCACTAACACCCACGTTGGCGATGTCGTTAACAGCCGCAACAACAGGGGTAGTTTTGGCAATTCTGCGAATGCTGGGAGACAACCCATTAAAGGAAACAGTTCCTACAATAAGGGCATCACTGCCAGCTTTTTCACAATGCTTAAGTTGTTGTATTTGGGTACTTAACTGAGGATAACCGCCAGCTTCAAGTACCGTCATATTTAACCCTAACCGTTTTACTTCTTCTACCATGCCATAGTTCACGCTAAGCCAATAAGGGTCTTTAAGGTGGGGGTAAGTAACACACAAATGCCATGCCTGACTCGCTTTATTTATTGGTTGGTAGAGCAATGGCCGCATCTTGCCTTGATAGTTAAACGGTGGGTCCCAAGCCACTATATTCCAAGCCCCAGCAGCATCCCAAGCCCCGGCAGGATCTACAGCCAAGTTCTCATCTACAGCCACTATGTTTGCAGCAGCATAAGTAAAAGAACCAATACTCAGGCATAAAATAAAACTTAAAAACTTTTTCAAACTACGGATCATGGTGTTAACTACCTTAGGTGGCCTGTTTAGGTTTAAAAGCGGCTGCGGTACCCTAGTATATTGTGGTATTTTACGCCTACGTTAGTCTACCTTCTGAGTGCCTATGGCTGTCAACCTCGGCGTCGGCAGTAAATTGCTGTTGGCCATGATCTTAACCATTAGTTTGCTATTAATCGCTGCTGTCATCGGCTGGCAGGGCTATGAACGAGTGGCTAGTAAACAAAATTCGGTTATCGATGAGGCTATACCTAGCATCATTGCCGCTCACAGTTTAACAGAGATTAATGCCAGTTTAGCCACCGCTGCTCCGGCCTTACTAGGTGTGACCAACGAGTCTGAACGCCGCAAGATTACCGCCACTATCGAGTATCAATTACAGCAGCTACGAGACTCAACCAGTTGGTATGGTGGCGCCAGTGATTACCCTTTTGAAAGCTTAGTGCTGCAGGGTATGAGCGTTAATATTAGTAATAATTTAGTACAGCAAATTGGTTTGGTTGAGCGGCGATTGGCCTATTTACAAGAAGCAGATTTACTGCAGCGTAAAACCTTGGAGGCAATGCAAAAAATTCATAACGTTAGTACCTCTTTGGTAGCTAACGCCAACACCATGACCAGTGCAGTTGCATCTAGCTTATATGATTTGGCCGATATTGACGAGACCAATACCGATGTTGGGCAAGATGCCCTATATGATGCCTTTGATCGGCTCATTGAAGTTGATCTAGACCACATGGACCGGATGTACGAACTACGCCAACGTTCTGCAAGTTTAATTGGTTTGTTGAGCCTAGTGCCCAAACAAATGACATTGGCGGATGTGTATAAAATTGAGCAAGAAATTCAACGTAACATGACTGTCCTCCAGCGTCGGGTTGCTGAAGTGAATGACCCAGGGCGGCGCCAGCAAGGATTAGATCTGTTGCGGATGGTAAACACCAATACTTTGGCAAGTACTACTGATAACCTGTTTGAGCTACAACGAAGTAACATTAATGTGCATAGCCAATTGGTAGTGCTGAATAATGCTAGTGCTAAATTGGCTCAAGCATTTAAAGAACAAGCTGATAGTGCCAGTAGAGCTGCGGGTAAAAAAGTTCAAAAGGCTACTGATGAAGCGCGTACTGCTGTCGCTAGTGGCCGTAACATATTATTGATGGCGTGTTTAATTTTAGCTGTCGTTGCAATAAGTGTATTGTGGTTTTATGTAAAACGTAACCTTTTTCGAAGGCTAACACAATTAAACCAAGCCTTTCTAGCAGTAGCTCAGGGCGACTTGGATTACCAATTGCAGATTAGTGGTCATGACGAACTAGGCCGATTGGCTAAAACGGTACAGGTGTTCAAAGAAAATGCTATTGCTCGCCAGCAATTGGAGCAGCAGCAAGAAGCCGTAGAGTTGCGGCTAAGAAACTATCAGTCTGAACTAGAGCAAGAGATTCAGATGCGCACAGGCCAGCTTCAACAGCTAAATCAGGAGTTGCTGGCTACATCTGAAAAGCATGAAATTGCTCGTACTGAAGCAGAGCGAGCAAACCAAGCTAAAACTGCATTTTTGGCCACCATGAGCCACGAAGTAAGAACGCCTTTAAGTGGCGTGCTAGGTACTTTAAGGTTATTACAAAAAACGCAACTAGACAGCCAGCAAACAGAATATATTGGTTTAAGTCAGGCTGCTGCAGAAGCCTTGTTGGGCATCTTGAATGGTATTTTAGATTACGCCAAGGTAGAGCAGGGCCATATACAGATGGAACACCTGCCATATCAGCTACAAAAGGTAGGTGCTAATATGGTGGCACTTATGTCTGGCGCAGCTGCAGAAAAGGGCTTGCAGTTGGATGTGCACATTCCTGCTTATCTAAAAACCCTAACCCTAGTAGGTGATCAGGGTAAAATCCAACAAGTTTTATTTAACTTGTTGGGAAATGCCATTAAATTTACCACCTTAGGTTATATTGAGCTGACTGTGAGTTTGGTGGACGACGAGGGTTTAAACGAACGCTTACGTTTTGAAGTAGCAGACACTGGTTTAGGTATCCCTGAAGACATGCATCAAACACTCTTCCAACCGTTTACTCAATATGATGCATCAACATCGCGCCGCTTTGGTGGTACCGGTTTAGGGTTGTCTATTTGTAAAACTTTAGTGCAAGCGATGGAAGGCTCAATTGGTATTAGTACTCGTGTTGAAAACGACGTTAAGCAAGGTTCAAAAATATGGTTTGAATTGCCTTACTGGCCAGATTCTCAAGACTTGCCCTTAACACCTAGTGTGGTTGAACCCAAGGTGACTTTGGCGAGCATGAACGTTTTGCTAGTAGAAGATAATGATATCGGTCGCATTGTTGTGGAGGGCTACTTACGCCATGAAGGACATAAGGTGACCTTGGCCAAGGACGGATTCGAGGCCTTAGCTTTGGCTGAGCGGCACTTCGACCTTATTCTGATGGATATTAGTATGCCTGGTATGGATGGTGTTGAAACCACATTACGCATCCATCAAGTGCACAAACGTTTGGGGTTAAAAATCCCCATTATCGCCATGTCGGCCCACATTTTTCCTCAAGAAGTGGAGTCTTATTTAAACTCAGGGCTAGATGGCTTTGTTGGTAAACCCATAGACCCAGAACGATTGCATGAGTTAATGCTAGGTGTGAGCCAAGCGCAACAGAGGCTAGTGTCTATGCCGCATGAGGTGGAAGCTCAGTTAGTTAATGAAAAACTGCTTAACGATGACTTAGAGGTCTTAGGTAAGGCCTGTATGTTGGAAATGGTCAACCTTTTTACTAAAGCCTGCAGTGATAACCGGGCGGCACTGAAAACTGCAAGGCAACAGGAAGATTGGGTTAAATTGAGTGACTTGGCGCATAATTTTAAAAATGCCGCAGGTAGTTTGGGGCTTGAGACTCTACACCAACTGGTTAACCAGTTGGAAAACCAGAGTAAACATGGGCAACCTACGAGTATTGATCTGATTTTAGAAGACTTACCCGAGTTGGTAAAAATGTCCCAAAAAGCCCTCAATAATTGGGCAGCAGGGCGTATATCCTAGACCTAACGCTATTATTCATCTAAACCACTGAAGAGGTACCCCTCTCCATGAACAGTAGTTAAGAGCATGGGTTGTTTGTAGTTTCGTTCTAGTTTTCGTCTTAAACGCATGATTAACACATCTATAGTGCGATCATTAGGATCCCAGCTGCGATGAGTCACTTGTGATAATAAGCGATCACGATTGAGCACTTGACCTGGGTGCGTCATAAATACCAATAAAAGTTCAAACTCAGCTCTTGTCAGTTTGATTTCCTGTTGATCCCGGTCCAATAAATGGCGCCGAGACGCATCTAATAGTAAACCATCAAAATGGTAGATAGATTTATGTTGCACAGGTGCTTCACTGTGGTTGTGAATACGCCTTAATAAATTAGTGACCCGGGCTAGTAATTCGCGAGGGTTAAACGGTTTAGTGACATAATCATCAGCCCCTATTTCTAGCCCAACAATACGATCAATGTCGTCAGTTTTGCCAGTAACTAATACGATACCCATATTGCTTTTGGCTCGTACTTCACGGGCCAACAATAGACCACTTTCATCAGGCAAGGTAATGTCTAGCAACAGCATGCTAATATCCTCTTGGCTGATGACAAGGCGCATTTCTTTGGCAGTGCTCACGGCAGTAACACGGTACCCTTCAGATTCAAAGTAGCCTGCAAGCTTAGTTCGGGTAATAACTTCATCTTCTACTATGAGGATGTGATGAGTCTTCATACGCGCTGCCCCTATTACTCTTCACCGCTAGTATAGCAGCAGATATAGATATAAAAAAAGGAACCAGTCGGTGGCTCCTTTTTGAGTTAGGCTATACCTAAAGTGTGAAAGATTAGTTTAAACCCAGAGCCTGTTTTCTTTGATTGGCCCATGTGCGCAATATTTGATCGATAGCAAGGCCAATGCAGGCAACACATATACCAAGAATCAGTCCGTTACCAACACCATTTCTGTCCGACAAAGACCCTAGAATCAATTGTCCAAGGTCATCAGTACCGATCATTGCACCGATAATAACCATGGATAGGGCGAACACCACTGTTTGATTAAGACCTAAGGCAATGTGAGGGAATGACATGGGTAACTCAATCGTTAACCACCGCTGAACTCGATTCACTCCAGACATTGTGCCGGCATCTTGTAACGTTTCGGGGACACTCAATAGGCCTTCTACTGTGTAGCGCAGGGCGGGAATTGAAGCATATACAATAATCGCAATAACTACTGCGGTATCAGTGATACCAAACAGCATCATTACTGGAATTAAATAGATAAACGACGGGAAGGTCTGAAAGGTATCACAGTAGGTTAGAATAAAGCGCGTTGATTTAGCGTTCTGTGCACACAGGGTACCGACGGTGATACCAATTATGCCTGATATGATGACAGAGACACTCATTAGGTATGCGGTAATCAGTGCTCGGTCCCACCACTGGGTGAGAGCGATAAAGAGTAAAAATGCACCTACGGTTAGTGCAACTCGAACACCTCCTACAATAAGACCGGTACCCATAAGCAATGCAAAGGTCGCTATCACCGGCATGCCCAAATAAGCCGTTTTAACTGGGATCAATACAGAAAGAATTAACCATTCGTTAAAGACTTTGAGGGTGAAGAAGTAGGTGTCCCATATCCAGTCAACGCCAGACTGCAGGTAAACGGCGATAGAAATACCCTTATTGTGCGGCACAATGTAAAGGTAATTAAAACCTTCTGGAAAAATGAATTGACCCACATAAGCTAAGGCTAGTGCAATCACGAAAAGTGCCGCAAACATGAGAGAATACTTGTGTTTCTCGATAAAGGACAGGCTGGAAAAATAGTCGGTTTGCTTATTAGCCCAGGCCAGTGACATACGGTCGAG
>CAJXEN010000016.1 GCA_913052465.1 uncultured Oceanospirillaceae bacterium | reverse complement strand
AGCAGTGTAAGAACGGTTTTGGTGGCATGTTATCCATTCGATTTAAGGGTGGACGAGAGCAAACCGCTCTCATCATGGGCAAGCTAAAACTGATGGTCAGAGCCACATCTTTGGGCGGTGTTGAAAGCCTTGTAGAGCATAGGGCCCTTATAGAAGGCCCTACTAGCCCAGTACCAGATGACTTGTTACGATTTTCTATAGGCTGCGAGGCTATTGAAGACCTTATTGCCGATTTAGAGCAGGCTTTATGTTTAACCTAGAACTCGTTTAGTAAATACAACAACTGGGCCAAAAAATGCGCCCATGGAAACGGTCGTGGGTCGGTTCATCGATTACCACAAAATGCTAATTATTACTGGCAAGGCCGCAGCTTGTGGTCGACGAAGCGATTTGGAGAGACAGTAAAGTGTTGGGCTTCGTCACTTCTGGCGGATATGCACCCTTTATTGAAAAGTTTGTAGCACTAGGCTTTATATCTACACAAATGGGTGCTAATGGCGCAGTATTTGTGTAGATATCTTAGGTGAAATGCGCTCTGCAATTATGGATATGGGCTGCTTATCTGATCTACAGTCAGTCCGTATAAAAGCCTAGCTTTAGAGTAGGCTTTCATACCTTGGTTAAATTTGTGTTAATCCTGAGCTAAACTTAAACTTAAACTAATCCCAAGGTAACTAAGGCTAGACTTGGGTTAGCCAGCCAAAACGATCTTCGGCCACACCAAATTGGATATCATTCAGCGCTTTACGAAGTTTCAGTGTAGTTACACCAGGTTTACCTGTGCCCACAGTATAGTCTTTACCTTGGTAAATTAAGGTACCAACAGGGGTTAGCACCGCCGCTGTTCCAGACAGAGCAGCTTCTGCGTCTGGGTTGGCAATGCGCTCGATCAGTTCATCTGCCGACAGGTCGCGCTCGCTCACGGTTAAACCCATCTCGGCAGCTAAGGTTAATACGGATGCCCGAGTGACACCGTGTAAGAAAGAAGAGTCTAGCGCTTTGGTGATAAGCTCATTGCCATCAATCAAAATGAAGTTTGCCGCTGCTGTTTCTTGTACATCGCCGTGTGGGCAGAATAACACTTGGTCTGCTTGATACTCTTTACGTGCCTTATTTAACACTTGCAAGGCACTAGCATAGTTACCACCACTTTTAACCATACCCATGTGCGGAGCGCAGCGCATACCTTCTTGGTCGATTAATACTCTAAGTGTGGCATCACCTCCAGCAAAGTAGTCTCCTACTGGCGACGCTAGCACGTACAGCATAGATTCATTGGAAGGTGCAGCGGCTTTACCTATAGCTGCTTCCGTGCCCATATGAGTTGGACGCAGATACAGGGTGCCTGGAGACGCAGGAATTTCATCAGTATAACGGCCTACTAGGTCTAAGATCATAGTCCTTAGCATGGATTCATCAACTTCAGGTAACGATAGCAAGCGACTACTTTGCGCCATACGTTTAATGTTCTGGTCCATACGGAAAATATGATGGCTACCATCGGGGTGGCTAAATGCCTTTAACCCCTCAAAACAAGTGCTGGCATAATGCAGTACGTGAGCACCTGGGTGTAATGAAATGCTATCGCTACGCACTAAACTTGGAGTGCTCCATTGTTCACCGTCAAAGGTAGCTAACGCCATTTCAGGGACAAATTGGGTGCCGAACGCAGTCATGATTATCTCGCTATTAAGGGGAGTGCAATTTAGTTTGACATCATACCATCGGTGGAGACTTTATTTCGAGTGCTTGGGGTAAAGTTTGAACTAAAAATCATTGCCAGTTTGTATGGTAAATGCCAAGTTAAGGGTTGAATTCGGTGCTATGGGTCGCGTGTTGAATAAAACCTCTCGTATTAACGCTTCAAAAAATATTCGTTTTGGCATAAAGTAAGCCCCGTAGGTGGCTACACGAATTTAGCTTTAACGGGAAACAGTCTCTAAATGAACTGTGCTGCCCCCGCAACGGTAAACAAGCCTTGCTTGTGAGCCCGGAGACCGGCCTACGACCTATGGGTTAATACCCTCTCACATTATTTTATCGTGCGGGTGAGCACGCGGAGGAATACATGATTAACTCTACAGTTACTTCTAAAGTTGATACAGAGGCACCGAGCCAAGCATTAGCCAATAACAGTGTACAAATGGTTGCTGCCGCAATCTTAGGTATGGTTGTATTGATGGGTGTTGGTTTTGCACCAATGGATGTTGCGCATAATGCAGCACACGATACTCGCCACTCATTTGCATTTCCTTGTCATTAATGGCTAACGCTCTGTATTAGGTAAATTTTATGTTTCGCTCTATGGTGTTAACTGCGCTAGGCGTAGCCTTGGCCGCAGGTTTAGTTTTGAGTGCAGTTCAAGCTCTGCACGTGTCGCCCATTATTTATGCAGCTGAAGCTTTTGAAATAGCTGAGCCAGAAGTTGTTGCAGCCCAAACTGATGGGCATTCACATTCCCATGGTGATGAAGCCTGGAGCCCTAGTGATGGTGCAGAACGCATTGGTTTTACTGTGCTATCAAATGTGTTGTCAGCTTTTGGTTTTACCATGATTCTATTAGCTTGCATGTTTGTGGCACGCGACAAAGCCCAACTAAATATTTCCTGGTCTAGGGGTGTTTTGTGGGGTTTAGCCGGTTACCTAACCTTTTTTGTTGTTCCTGCACTTGGGCTATCTCCTGAGATTCCGAGTATGGAAGCTGCGGTTCTTGAAGGGCGCCAATCTTGGTGGATTCTAGCTGTTGTAGCCACTGGCTTAGGTATTGCTAGCTTCGTGTTTTTACCGGGCATTGCCAAAACCCTAGCCGTTGTGTTTCTTGCAGCACCTTGGCTTGTGGGAGCACCACAGCCAGAAGTACATGGTTTTCTTCATCCAGATACGCAAGCTGTTGCAACTTTAGAAAGCTTACAAGCGCAGTTTATCTATGCCACAGCCATAGCCAATAGTGTGTTTTGGATAACTTTAGGTTGTCTGGCTGGGTATTGTGCTAAGCGATTTGTTAAAGCTTAATACTTTTGTGTCTAAGCAAAGGGTCTATGATTACGTACTTAAGTCTGTTTTCGGTGTGTATTTATCTGACCCAGCAGCACTGAGTCTTAGGCTTGCTGCTATAAAAACACCCATGATAATGACAGACGCGGGTTTAGAGTTTAGCCTGCCAGAACTATACCAATTTGCGACGTTTGAGCTAACAGGCGATAGCGAACAGTCTTATACAAGCTTTAGGCGCTGCCTCTATGGCCAACAAACCCAGATAGTGTTGCGACATGCAGGTGGTGAAGTGGTCATCGCCCAGAACTACGACCAAGTGGATCAAAGTATATATCGGCTGCAAGAGCTGTATTAGTACGCGGTTACATGGTCCGAAAACAGAGGAAATTAGGTGGAAATAAGTATTCTGTTGGTGGGTTTTATGATTGGCTTGCGTCATGCCTTAGAGGCTGATCATGTGGCTGCTGTTGCCTCGATCGTTACTCAAAAGCAAGGCACTTCTGCAGCGTTGCGCCATGGTGTGGTTTGGGGCTTAGGGCATACCATCACACTATTTATATTGGGCACTTCAGCTTTGCTGGCAGACACCTTAATTCCCGATTATATGGCATCTATATTGGAGTGTGCCGTAGGTTTTATGCTGTTGTATTTAGGCCTAGATATACTTTGGCGAATGAGTCGTAATGGCGTCCATTTCCATGTTCATCAACATCATGGTAAGCGCCACCTCCATGCCCACCAGCACCATGGTGATCCTGCTCATACAGATGTAAGTGCTCACCAACATAAACACAAAAGCTCATTTCCAGTACGTACCTTAATGATAGGAGTTATGCATGGTATGGCAGGTTCCGCAGCGTTAGTTGTGTTAACCTTGAATGTGGCACAAAATTTTTGGTTAGGCGTGGGTTATATGCTGCTTTTTGGTATAGGATCTATCGCCGGGATGGCGCTTTTATCAGCAGCTATAAGCCTACCTTTTAGCCTTTCTAGTAAACGTATCGAACGCTTTGTGGGTTACCTTCAGCTAGGCATTGGTATAGGTACATCAGGCCTTGGTGGCTTTACTGTGTTTAATTACTTTTATTAGAAACATCGCTATAGGGTCAACTGGTGATGTGCCTCGACACCTAGCAAGATTGCCACCACCACTGAATATCATTCATTAGCACTGTCATTTCGTAACTGCAGTACAGGCATTGGTTTAGTCTAGTTCTGTGGCTTTACTACGTTGGCCTTAAGCAAATATTGTGCGGCTAGGTAATAGGCTTTAGCTGCCGCTACCATGGGGTTGGCTTTGGTAGTAATGTGAGCTACGCCTTGCTTATCTATATCAGCGCTCACTATCTGGCCAGTAATGTGGTTAATGCTGGCAATTTGTTTGCCATTAACCGCAACGCTGGTTCGGCTATCTTGCACAAAACCGTAGGCAGGTAAGTCTCTCCCTTTTGCCCATGCTAAGTCTCTGCCTAAGGTGGTATTGAGATACGGTTGTGGGAATAGTCCTGCTATGGTGGGTAACAAATCTGGCAAACTACCGAAGGTATTGTCTATTTCTGGGGTCACCATAGCAGGTGAATGTATGATTAAAGGCACTGGCAGTTCTGCTATACCAAATTGAAAAATATACTCAGGCAAGTGTTGTACTTTTACAGAGCTGGCTTGATGATCCGAAAAAAGTACAAAAATAGTATTGTCGTATAGGTTATGGCGCTTAAACTGGTCGAACATTGCGCCAATATTGTGATCCAATAAGCGTACTGCGTTGTATTGCGCTAGGCTGGTAAAACCATTACTTTTAAGTTCGTTGTTACTTCGTTGCTGTTCTTTAAAACCGCTATTATCATCGGCAATCGTATACGGTTCATGGTTAGCGGCGGTTTGGATATAACCAAAAAAGGGCTCTTTAGCCTGGCTTAAGATGGTACTGGCCTCACTAAATAATGAATAATCAGAAATTCCCCACACATCTACAATCGGTGAGTTCCAATACTTTTCTTCGTATAAGCTAACGCCCTTAATACTATTGTGGACGAGTGCGCTCATATTAGCCCAACCGGCACTACCGCCCAACATATAGTGCTTTTGGTGTTGTACAAAAGAGTTGATCACTGAGCGTTGATGGGTCATGTAAGGGTTGCGAGTGGCGGTCTTTATAGCTGATACGTCAGGTATGCCAGTAATAGAGGTAAATACACTTTTGGCTGTAGATCTTGCAGGCACGTTAAAGTGAGGATACCAGCGAGACTGCTTAATTAGGGTGTCGATATTAGGTGTGGGGTTTAATCTGTTGCCATAAGCGCCAATATGGCTCGCACCAAGACTTTCCATAAATACAACAACCACATTAGGTGGTGCTTTTAGTGCGTCCACTACTGGTGCAGTGGGTGTGTCCCAGCGGTCTAGTTTGGATGCGCTTTTGCTCTCACTAGGGAAGGTGGCCCCCAGTAAGTAAGAAAGAGTACCAAAATAAGGTTCTAAATCCTCTTTTGTGGCTGTGGTGTTGCTAAAACGGGCGGTGTCGTAAATCCAAATGAATGGATTTAGCCCTAATGCTGCCACTTGGGCATTGCCATTGAAAAAGGCATGATTCCAACGTAACGGCACCAAAGACCAGCGGCCTAAAAGAATTAATAAGAATAACCCCCCAATAACAATAATGTGAATACAGTTGCTATACCAGCGGCGATGAGTTTTTTCCTTTTTTAGCAAGGGCAACAATAATTGCTGATGGAACCAATAGCCTAAAATCCAAATTACGGCTGTCCCTATGCAGATTTGAATCACTGGGTAAGATTGCCACATCATTGACGTAGATATGGCAATGTCACTACTAAATCGCACAATAGACGCATCTATACGTTTGTTAAGGTACAAATAATGGCCAGCGTCGAAAACGTACATAACCAGTATTGTGATTAAAATAAAGCCAAACCAGTAGCCTAATAAACGCCGCAGCAAAAGGTAGTTTACGGCACTGAAGCGGGGTAAAAATAGCCATGGCAATGTGACTAGGGCAGCCAACAGTGAGACTCTTAAATCAAAGCGCAAACCTACCCAAAAGGCTTTTAATAAATGGCTTTGTGCAGTAATCGGTAGTTCTGAAAGTAATCCCCAAAAAAGTAGCCGAAACAAACCCTGCAAACACCATAGACCTATAGTTAGTAGCAACAAATACTGCACACGACGTGGAAGAAAATTCATACTTGGCCTAGCTTAAGCTAACTAGCTTTTATGGGGGTTGAGGTTGGCTGAGTTGAGCGCAAGTTAAGCACTAAGCCTGCAATAATAAACGTTGCAGCAACCCACTTCCACCATGGCATGCTTTCTCCAAGGAAAATGCTGGATGCGGCCATGCCAAAAACAGGTACAAGTAATGCCCACGGGACTACTAGCGCAGCGGCATGACGTTGTAATAATAAGTTCCATAAACCATACCCTATGAGTGTGTTACCAATAGTTTGCCACAGCACGATGCCCCAGGCTTGTTGTGGAGCAGAACCTAGGCTGTGAATAATCAGGCTTGGTCCTTCATAGTAATAAGACATTAATGCTAGGGGAGGCACGGCGAACATAGAGGACCATGCCAAAAAAGCAATAATATTAACCTTACCAGACTTCTTTGCCACTAGGTTGCCAGCAGCCCAGCTTAAGGCGGCAATTAAGATCACCACCAGACCAATAGGGGTGGCATCAGTATTACCTTGTAGGGCAATGAGTAAAATACCAGCAAAAGAGATGGCAAGTGCAAGCACTTGAGCAAGACGGATTTTCTCTTTAAATAATATCAGTGCTAGTAAAATAGTAAATACTGCCTGCACTTGAATAACCAACGAGGCAAGCCCGGGAGACATGTCGCTGCCCATTACCCAAAACAATAAGCCGAACTGACCAAAACCAATAAAAACCCCATAAGCTATTAAATGTCGCCATGGCACACTAGGTCGAGGTAGGATAAATACCAGGGGTAATGCGGCGAAAGTGAAACGTAAGCTAGCAAACAAAAATGGTGGTAAGTCGTCCAATCCTAATTCTATAAAAACAAAATTTGTGCCCCAGATGAGGGCCACAAAAATAGCCAATAATTGGTGTTTTATGGGCATGTTAGTACCCTACTAAAGGGGGACTTCAGCCCCCACCACCAAAGGAAACTTTTCCAGTAAGGGGTTTCGTTTCTTGTTTTTTGGCATTAGAGTCAATTTCTTTTGCTTCTAATGCTGCTGCTTTATCTGTTTGTGCAGCAGCTTCAGCCTTTGATGCTTCTTCTTGCAATTGTTGGGTATGGCGGTAAAGCATTTCCCGATTGTTGGATGATTCTTCTGCTGGGTGTGACTCATGTTCAGGAAGTGGCAATGGGTCCAGTTTTTTGGTTATGTGTGCATCTGCTGGTGATTCATTGGTATGACGATACATAGCGTTGCGCTTAGCCACTAAGCTTGCCTGTCGCGATTGTTCTTTTTGGTCTTCTAAAGTCTTACGCTGAACCTTCCATTCTTGTAAATCATTAGTTTTAGATTGTATATGAACTTCTAGTTTTACCATGAGTTCGCTCATATCAGACGCAGACACCTCGAGTTTTTTGGCAATTTTGTCCAATGCTTTTGTTGATACGGCGGGGGGCTTTACTTTAATTTTAGAGGCTGGTTTGTTTAGCTCTTGAGAAAATACCGAAGCTCCAGTGCGGTTAGAGAATTCAACCAAAGCAGATTCACATTGTGCCACAAGTGCAGCGACTTCTTTTTCAGTTTGTTTTTTCATACCTGTACCTCGACAACCCTAAACGACGTGTCACACATCGCGGGAAGATGTGAACCACGCCAGTTTATCATGTAACTCCACCACGCGTCCCACCAGGAATAAAGAGGGCGACATTACCTGCTCTGACTCAATTATATCGGGTAGCCCTAAAAGATCCGACACTAACACCCGCTGGTCTTGGGTGGTGCCTTTTTCAATTAACGCCACAGGCATTTTTTTATCCATACCGTGTGCAATCAGTTGCCCACAAATATGCCGCAAACCATTTAACCCCATATAAAACACTAAAGTTTGACCTTCTACTACTAGCTCTGACCAAGCTAAATTAACTGAGCCATCACGTAATTGGCCCGTAACAAAACGCACAGATTGTGCATAGTCCCTATGAGTTAGAGGAATGCCCGAATAAGCAGAGCAGCCGCTAGCTGCAGTAATACCAGGGACCACTTGAAATGGTATATGTTGCTCGGCTAACGTTTCTATTTCTTCACCACCTCGGCCGAAGATAAATGGATCACCACCCTTTAAGCGGGCAACACGCTTACCTTGTTTGGCGTAATCTACCAATAATTGGTTGATACCCGTTTGTGGAACACTATGGTTAGCACGTCGTTTACCTACATATACACGTTCTACAGATTCTGGAACCAGGGCCATCACTCCATCAGAAACTAATGCGTCATATAACACCACATCAGCCTTTTGTAACAGCCTAAAAGCTCTAATAGTAAGAAGATCTGGATCACCTGGGCCTGCACCAATGAGAAACACTTCACCGCTGCTCATCAACTTATCAAGCCCCTTATCGACTTTTTTTAGGTGATTCTTTAATAATTTTTCAGCTTCATCCTGCTTACCAGAAAATACAGCTTCTGCCACTGGCCCTTGTAACACTTTGTGCCAAAAGATGGAGCGGTCTGCAGTGTTTGGTAGAGCGTCTTTAACTTGCTGGCGATAACCACCTACCAAACTGGCGAGGTGACCATAAGCTTGGGGTACAAATTGTTCTAATTGCTGACGCAAAAGACTGGATAAAACTGGCGAAGCACCACCATTGTTAATAGCAATAGTCATTGGAGATCGATCGATGGTAGCGCCAAAAATGACATTACCCTCGTTAGGGTAGTCTGCCACATTGACCAATAACCCCATGGCCTTAGCGTCTATAGCAACTTGCTGGTTAGTGGTACGGTCATTGGTGAGTGCTAAAATTAGGCTGTAGCCAAGCATCGACTCATCAGATGCATAGGCGCCAATGGTCACACTGCCACCAGAGCTTTTTATGATTTGCGTCAGATCGTCTGAGACAGCAGTCGCTATTACATCGCAAGCAACGCCTGCTGCAATTAGAGATTTAGCGCGACGTTTGGCTACAATACCACCACCTATAAGTAATGCCTTTAATGAGCTGGTGTTGTGAAACAGTGGGAAAAAAGTCATGGGGTTTCCTGTTCCAGCCAAGTTTTACAGCGCTTTAGCGCGCCAGCTTGGCTAAAATCAATATTGCCAAAGCGTAACAAACTCATACTTGAGTTGATATCTACTGGGCGTAATAAAATGCCATTATTGGCAGCGTTATGGTGTAGTTTTTGGGCAATGCTAGGTGCCATAGTAAAACTGCGGAACAGTTCATGTGATGCTACTAGGCGGGCTCCCAGTTGTAACAGTGGGTTTTTCCAAAGGTCTAATTGCTCTAGCCTCTGGCTTGCAAGCCTGCAACGCATGTTAGCTTGCCATGAAGTATCTTTTAGAGCTGCAGTAGCTACAATTTGTGCTGGCCCGTTAACAGACCAAGGCCCCAATTCTTTGGCTAAGCTATCTAATACAGTTTGAGTTGCAAAGGTAAACCCTAAACGTATGCCAGCAAGGCCAAAAAACTTACCTACCGAACGCAATATAATAATGTTGTCTGCTAGCTTTTGAGTGAGTAAGCTTATTGATGGAGTAGTATCAATAAAGGCTTCGTCCACTACCAAAAAGCCATTTTTAGTGTGTAAACGTTGCGCCCAAAGGCGCAGTTGATATGGGGTAAAAGTTTCGCCACTTGGGTTATTTGGGTTAATAATGACCAAGTGCCCTATTTCAGACATTTTGTCATGCCCTTTATTTCCTAGTCCATCGGGCCCGCCATTTTGTTCATCGTCATTTAATGCAGCATCAATTTGTTGGGCAGCTAATAGGCTGTCTAAGCCATTATAGGTATGAACATCGCCTATTTGGGACCAGGCTTGACGGTGCTCTTGATACCCAACATGAGGCAACCATGTGGTTTTTTGATTACCTAGCTGATTCAGTATAGCGGGCAATAATTGAATTACACTTTGGCTACCGCTGCTGGCTAAACACGGGTGATCACCATAATAAGAGTTGGCAGCCTTTATTAAAGCAGGGTTTACGTAAGGTAGCTGGTGCCATGCATCCTGCGTTATAGCAGGCACTGGGTAGCTGTACTGGTTAATACCGGTAGATAGGTCCAACCAGTCATGGGGGTCTCGGCCATACATGACTGATGCCGACTGTAAGTCACCACCGTGAAATAGAAGACTCATTAAATTTTACCCATCAAACAGTACCCATCAAAAAATACCTATAAAAGTGAGCAAGCATATAATTGCTAACCAAAGTACTAGGCTGTTGTTCACTAAGTCGCAGGCATTATTGATACTTGCAGCCATGGGAGCACTGCCTGCACCGAGCGTTGGGCGCTGTTGGTTTTGACCATGGTACTTTGCACTCCCCCCCAGTTCTACACCTATGGCCCCTGCACCTGCAGCCATCACTGGCCCAGCGTTAGGGCTTTTCCAAGTGCCTGCTTGCTGGCGCCAACTTCGCCATGCATTTTGGGTTTGCCCATTAATGCTGCCACACAAGGTGTAAGCCAGAGCTGTGAGGCGAGCAGGAATTAAATTAAGCACGTCATCAAAGCGAGCAGCCGCCCAACCAAAGTGTAAAAAGCGGGGGTTTTTATAACCCCACATGGCATCTAAAGTATTACTAAGGCGATAAATAACCACGCCTGGAATGCCTGCAACAATAAACCAAAACAGCGCTGCAAATAATGCATCAGCACCGTTTTCAAGCACAGACTCTGTCGCTGCTTTAGCGATCTCTTGTTCATTTAAAGCTTCAGTGTCGCGGCTTACGATGCGGCCAACCGCAGTGCGGGCGGCGCTTAGATCACCTTGAGATAGTGGTACAGATATGGCTTTGGCGTGCTCAATTAAGCTGCGCCAGCCGATCGCTAAATATAAAATCATGCCCGCAAAGAGTGTTGATAATGCTGAGTTACTATCGCTAGCGGCTAACGTCTGATCTAGACTGTAAGCAACAAAACCAATGGGAACCACTGCGAAGGTCAATGCAAGAACACCTTTAGCTTTGAATAGATTGCTGCGAGGGCCTGGCCCATGAGAGAAGTGATGTAATCCATCTTCGCTATTGAGCCATTTTTCCAGCCCATCCGCCAAAGCACCAAAACCCACTAGAGGGTGCAGTCGTTTAGGTTCACCTAAGCAATAATCTAAGCCAAGAGCAATCACAATAGTGATGACCAGATTTATATTAGCGGGCATTAGATCCATATTAAAGTGAACCACGCATAATGTTAACGATCTTCTCCACGGGTAGTTCTAGTTCCACTTCGTCAGCCAAACGTTCAATTTGTGCTGCTCTTAAGGCTGGGTAATCAAAAGGCTGTGTTTGCTCTAGACCAGCCCAGTGTAATAGTTCTTCCAGTAGTTTAGGCTCGTCAAATAGACCGTGTACATAGCTACCCATAACAGTGTCCTCACTGTTGCGAGCGCCATCTGGCCCGGTGTTGAGTTGCATCAACGGCTGTGCTAAATCAGTTCCAGTAGTTTGGCCCACATGAATTTCATAGCCAGTGACCGGAATATCACCCATTTCACTCAACCAGCGGCCTTGTACATTGCGTAATTGTTTTTCGCCTTGTAATAAGGTTTCGATAGCTAAGTGGCCTAAACCTTCACTGGTGCCAGCACTAGATTCTGTGCCATGGGGGTCATGCACGGCCTGACCTAACATTTGATAGCCGCCACAAATGCCAATCACTTTACCGCCCAAGCGTAAGTGACGTTTAACCACAGCATCCCAGCCTGACTCTTTAAGCCAAGCTAAATCACCACGGGTATTCTTACTGCCTGGCAAAATAATAAGGTCTGCACCTTTGAACGTCTTAACGTCTCTTAACAGCTGGCAATCTACCTGGGGATGCATGCGTAAGGCATCAAAATCTGTATGGTTACTGGCCCGAGGATAAATAGGCACTACTACTTTGAAGTGATGCTCGCCTTCAGTTTTAACAAACTGATCCACAGCTAATGAGTCTTCCGCTTCTATGTGTAAATTGTGGATGTAAGGTAAAACTGCAAGCACAGGTTTGCCGGTTTTGTCTTCTAGCCAGTCTAAACCACCTTGCAGTAGTGTTTTATCACCACGGAAACGGTTAATAATAAAGCCACGAGTACGGCCCTGTTCAGTGGGGCTGAGTAATTCATAGGTGCCGTAAAGGTGAGCAAATACACCGCCACGATCTATGTCTGCCACAATGATCACAGGGCAATCTACGGCTTCTGCAAAACCCATATTAGCAAGGTCGTGCTCCCTTAAGTTGATTTCTGCGGGGCTACCTGCCCCTTCTGCTAAAACTAGGTCAAAGTCGGCCAACAGCTCTTGATGGGCCAATACTACATCTTGTAACAGCTTAGGTTTATGCAGGTGATATTCAACGGCCTTCATGTTGCCAATGGCTTTACCACGCAGGATGACCTGCGAACCTAAATCGCTATTAGGCTTCAGTAAAATAGGGTTCATGCGTATGTCGGGTTGTAAAAAACAAGCTTCTGCCTGCACTGCTTGAGCGCGGCCTATCTCGCCACCATCGGCAGTGACAGCGCTATTAAGAGCCATGTTCTGGCTCTTAAAAGGGGCTACTTTAATACCTTTGCGCGCTAAAATGCGGCATAAAGCCGTGACTAAAATACTTTTACCCGCATCGGATGTGGTGCCTTGCACCATAAGTGTACGAGCCTTTTGCTCCATAACGATGGGAACACTTTGGGCAGTTTTTTGTACTATTGGCTGTACCATCAAAGTACATGGGCCAAGTGCCTTTAATGTGAGCAATGTGGGACTTGTGGAATTAGTCACGAAGCAGTTTCCTGTTGTTGGTCTAAATCTAATAGTAAATCTTGTAAAGCTTGTTGATGTTTGCCTGGTTCTTGCCACATGCCGCGCTGGCAAGCTTCCAACATACGCTCGGCCATTTCTTCTAAGGCAGCAGGGTTGTTGTCACGCATAAATTGCTGGTTTTGAGCTTCAAAAATCAAGGCATCACTAACTTGTTCGTATTGGTAATCAGCAATTAAATCGGTAGTGGCATCGTAGGCAAATAGATAGTCCACACTGGCGGCCATTTCAAAAGCGCCCTTATAGCCATGACGCTGCATGGCACCAATCCATTTAGGGTTAAGTACCCGAGAGCGCAATACTCGATTGAGTTCTTCTTTAAGGGTACGAATCTTGGGTACGCTAGGGTTACTATGATCACTGTGATATACCGCTGGTGCTTGGCCACTAAAGCTAGTTACCGCGTTAGTCATACCACCTTGGAACTGGTAGTAGTCATCAGAATCTAATAAATCGTGTTCGCGGTTATCTTGGTTTTGTACCACCACCTCTAACTGACTCAAGCGATGTTTAAAACCATCATGAGCGGCCACACCATCACCTGTTTTATTGCCGTCTAGTTGAAAACCATAGGCATAACCACCCCAGTTGAGGTAGGCATCCGCTAGGTCCGAACGTTCGCCCCAACAGCGTTCGTCAATAAGGCCTTGTAAACCGGCGCCATAAGCACCTGGCTTACTGCCATAAACGCGATAGCTAGCTTGGCGATGGGCTTCGACAGGGCTGATACCCTGAGCTTCTAACTCAGCTTGGCGTTGTTCAACGTGTTGACGAATCGTGTTGCCGTTTTTAGCACTAGAACCCGGCTCTTCAAAGGTGGCTAAAGCCTGCACAGCAGCATCATATAGCTTCATAACATTAGGGAAGGCATCACGGAAAAATCCGGACACGCGCAAGGTAACGTCTACGCGAGGACGGCCTAGTTGCATGGCAGGAATAATTTCAAAATCCATCACCCGCTGTGAGCCCGGTGCCCAAATAGGTTTTATGCCCATTAAGGCAAATGCTTGGGCAATATCATCACCACCGGTGCGCATAGTAGCGGTACCCCACACAGATAAACCTATCTGGGTGGGGTAGTCACCGTGTTCTTGTAGGTGCCGCTCAATAAGAGCTTGAGCCGAACGTTGGCCTAGTGCCCATGCCGCTGCAGACGGCACGCTACGATTGTCTAAAGAAAAGAAATTGCGCCCGGTAGGCAAGGTATCTAAACGGCCTCGCGTAGGCGCGCCACTGGGGCCAGGCTCTACAGCTTGGCCGGCCAAACCTTGGATAAGGGCTTTGGTTTCACGTACTGCGCTATCTTCTAAAGCGGCCAATATAATGTTTTTAGCGTAGCTTAATTGTTGGCTGGTACGGGGTAGCGTGGTTGCGAGGGTACTGATATCTAGGTTACTTGACGAAAGTAAGTGCTCATTAACTAAGCGCAGTGCTAATAATTCAAGACGTTCCCTTGTGTCCATACTAGAACGCCATACGCTGTCACTTTGCTGAGCTAGCAGTTGAGGTTTAGCGCCAAGCCAAGGGCTAACTTCGTTGGCCAGTGGGTCGTAGGCACCGTTGGCATCGTTATCGTCGTTGCCTAGATCCAGGTGAAGATCTAGGGCTAGGTTGTGTAAAATGCCACGTTCTTCAACGGCTTCACCGCGAGGTAAACGCAGCAGTGCAACGAGGGTTTCGCTGAGCTCGTCATGTTCTGGTAGCTGGCCCAAAATGTGTAAACCGTTACGAATTTGTGCTTCTTTAATGTCACACAAATAAGTATCAAGTCCGGCCAGCATTTCGCTTTCGTTGGTGTAGGCAGTTAATCCAAGTTCTTGTTTAAGGTTGCTGCTGGCCAAGGTGGTAACAATTTGTTCCCTTAGCCATAGCTCACGCCCAGTATCCAAACCTGTGGCTTGATAGAGTTCGTCTACCAAGGCTTCTAAATCGGCAAGTTCACCATAGGTTTCAGCGCGGGCCATAGGGGGCATTAAGTGATCTATAATCACCCCCTGGGCGCGGCGTTTAGCTTGGGCGCCTTCACCTGGGTCATTAACAATAAATGGGTAGAAATGTGGCATGGGGCCAAGGGCTACATCGGGCCAGCATTCATCACTTAACGCCACGCCTTTACCTGGCAGCCATTCAAGATTACCGTGTTTGCCAAGGTGAATGATGGCGTCTACTTGATACACATGTCGTAGCCAAAAATAGAAGGCTAAATAACTGTGGGGTGGCACTAGGTCTGGGTCGTGGTAGTTGGCGGTTAAATCTAGGTTATAACCTCGTGCTGGCTGAATACCTACAAAGGTTTCACCTAGGCGCAGGCCTGCTAACATGATGTGGCCTTGTCGGTATTTTGGATCTTGCTCTGGGCCACCCCAGCGCTGCCATACTGCCTCTTGGCAGTTTTTTGGTAGCTGGGAAAAATGCGCCATGTACACAGTACTATCTAAACTTTGCCAACAAGGCAAGTGGTGCAAGGTATTGGGGTTGTTAGTGACAGACTCTAATAGAGTTTCAATCAAGGCATTACCATTTTCTGGCACCGTATCAATGGCGTAGCCTGCATCTTGCATGGCTTGCAATACATTAATGGCCGATTGTGGTGTATCTAAACCAACACCATTACCAATACGCCCATCTTTGGTGGGATAGTTGGCGAGAATGAGTGCAATACGTTTGTCTTTATTGGCCTTATGAGCAAGGCTACAGTAGCCTTTAGCAAGGCGAGCCACAAACTGAGCTCTTTGTGGGTCTAGTTCGTAGCCCACAAGGTTTATTTGGCATAGCTGACTGTAGTAACCCATAGACTTAAAGCTAATAGCGCGAGTTAGTACATGGCCATCCATCTCAGGTAATACCACTTGCATGGCAATATCGCGGGATCTTAAGCCTTGTTTATGCTCCCGCCATGCTTCATAGGTAGTCGATGACAGCACCAGCTGTAGTATGGGAATGTCGCCTTCAATAGGCAATTTGAATTGTGTGGGTGATGAACTAAGGCTTGGCGACTCTACTTTGTTACTGGCAAACCCTAAGCTACTTAATACCAGTTTGGTATTGCACTGCTTTAAAGTGTAATTGACTAAAGCTAGGGTTTGTGGGTCTTTAAGGGAGGTAATGGCAAGGGCGATGGGGTTCATACCCTGCTTAATTAAGCCTGCCATTAAACCATCAAACATGCGAGTATTGCCGCTTTGTAAATGGCTACGATAGAATAATAAGGCCACCACTGGAGCATCTTGCAAACCCTCTGCAAAGGTCTGTTTTTGCCAGTCCATTAAGCTAGCTTGGGCTACACCGGGTTGATAAATCAACGCTTGGGGTAGTTCGGCCGGTGGTTGCCACTTATGTTGGCGAGGTTGGCTAGGTCGGTTATCTGCATCCAGCTGGCTAGGGTTTTGATGTGGCTGGTGGTTGGGAGTTAGGCTTAACTCTTGCACCAAGTAACGTAATAAATTAATGCCATTACTCACGCCACCTTGGCGTAAATATTGCCATACCAGTTGGCAGGTTGTAGGTGTACAAGAGCTAACCAGTGTCAGTTCAGGGTCTTGTGCATCATCACCTGGTACTAAAATAAGCTGGCGGTTAGGCTTTGCCTGTTGCCATGCTTGCAGCCGTTCAAAACCATAATTCCAATAGCTTGCGCCACCTAGTAGTGACACCAACACTAGTTCTGCTTGCTCCAACACCTTGTGTTCATAAAGATCAAAAGCAGCAGGTTTTAGCAGGTGGCTCCAGTTAGCCAAACGAATGGACGGCAGTTCGTCGGTCAGTTGTTCGGCCGCAGTCGCTAGCATAGCAAGGCTAGTATCGGCCGCGGCCAAGATCACCACTTTAGCGGGGTCTTGGCCTAGGTCGATTATGCCCTCTTCTTCAACAAAGCCGCCAGGCTGGGCTGCAAGCAAATGCATAGTAAGGGCTTAAACCTCAGCTACTTTTAAGGCGCTGGTTAATTCGGCAACATGTAAATGCTTACCAATCATTACCAAAGACGTGCGGCGCGCTTCACCGGCAGTCCACAAACGGTCAAAGTGGCTTTCTAAACGCTGGCCAACGGCCTGTATTACCTGACGCATAGGTTTGTTAGGTAAGGCTGCAAAACCTTTAGCACGGTAGATTTGATGGTTAGAAAGCAATTCAGTTAAGGCCACTTGCAAGCGGTCACCGTCTACTTCGCCTAAATGAATCACGCAAGAGTCAAAGTGATCATGGGCATGGTCATGATGGCCGCCATGGTCATGGTGGTGATCGTGATGAGTGTGCACAGCTTCAATACGGTCTTCTGCCGCTGCTTCTAAGCCCATGACTAGCTCGATAGACGCATCGCTGGTACCGTCTTCTTTCTGGCCAATGTAAGCCGTCTTCACGGCGCTAGATACTTTAGCTGTAACCACAGACTCAACTTGGTGGCGCTCTTGGTCAGACAAAAGGTCACTCTTAGACACGATCACTAGGTCTGCAGCACTTAACTGGTCATCCAACAACTCAGCTAAATCAGGATCATGGTTTAGGCTTTCATCGGCTAAACGTTGTGCTTGTACCTGTTCTGCATCGTGGGCAAAACGGCCGGCAGCGACAGCTGGACCATCAATTACAGTGATCACTGCATCAACGGTGAAGTATTTTTTAATTTCTGGCCAGTTAAAGGCTTGTACAAGCGGCTTTGGTAAGGCTAAACCACTGGTTTCTATAAGAATATGGTCAATGTCATCACGTCGTTTAACTAATTCTAGCATTACCGGCAAGAACTCTTCTTCAACGGTGCAGCAAATGCAGCCGTTAGCTAGTTCGTAAATGCCTTGTTGAGTGCTGGATGGCGTTTCGCCTTCGTCATCACAATCTAACGGGCAATTACGTAATAAATCGGCATCTATGTCTAGTTCGCCAAATTCGTTAACGATCACTGCAATACGCTTAGGATTTTTACCGCCAGACACCTGACGTAACACATTAGATAATAAAGTGGTCTTGCCACTGCCTAGAAAACCGGTGACAACAGTAGCGGGGATTTTTTTTAGTTGCATGGGATAACCTTATGCTTAGTTCAGGGTTTAGCGCAGTGCTAAGGGGTGTTGTAAATTGCGGCCATTTTGGCATAGAAAGCCACCAAAATCTGCCTTCTGCAGGCATAAACTATCCATAACGCGACGCTTTTTAAAGGGCTAAAGCTGCTTTAGCTATTCTCATCATTTAGACAGCACCAGAGTGAGTACGCGAAGCTCACTATAACTAGCCGTAGTGATCATTATGGGCTGGTAAATTGCTGCTATAGTTATGGTGTCGTAGGATCTTTCAAAGGAAAAAATAGATGTTCACTCAACAAGTAGATGAAAACATTGAATTGGCTCTTGTGCAGCCCTCATTTGCCGCACTGTACGTAGATTTGGCCAAGGACAATTATGACTACTTAGAACAATGGTTAGCGTGGCCGCCCCATAACAAAGTGGAAGCAGATTTTAAGGGCTTTGTAGAGCAGTGTCTAACTGAATATGCGACCGGAAAATCAATGGTTTGCGGGGTGTTTTATCAAGGTGATTTAGTGGGTACAGCCGGTTTTAACAGTATTAATCATGATCTTAAAAAAGCAGAATTAGGCTACTGGTTAGGGGCGTCAATGCAGGGGCACGGCATTATAACCAAAGTAAACAAACATTTAATTAATATCGCCTTTAATGAATTAGGCATGGATAAGGTTCAACTCTGTGCAGCCGAACATAACTTGCCAAGTAGAGCTGTGGCGCAACGCCTTGGTATGACCCTAGAAGGAATAATCACCAACGCCGAAAACCTTAATGGGCGGATTGTTGATCATGCAATTTATGGCTTATTGAAGGAACAAAGATGAAGTACCAATTAGCGCAATTGAACATCTCCTGCTTTAAATTACCCCAAGCCCACTCTAAAAATGCCGATTTTATAAACAACTTGGACCGCATTAATGCTATCGCAGAAACCCAAGCTGGATTTGTGTGGCGGTTCATGGCTGATGATAACAATGCGACGGACGTACAGGCTTTTGACGATGCAAATATTATTATTAACATATCAGTATGGGATGACTTAGAGGCCTTGAAGACATTTGTTTATAACAACGAAGATCATAAAATGATTATGCGTAGGCGCAATGAATGGTTTCATAAGGTGGATTTTACTTTGGTGCTTTGGTGGGTTCCTACGGGGCACACTCCTAGTGTAGAGCAAGCCAAACAGCGTTTAACTAAGTTGCAAAAGGATGGTCCTTCCTCTCAAGCGTTTACTTTTAAAGATGATTATCCTGCACCATTGAGGTGACCTTAATCCACCACGTTGAGTCAATTTGATTTTACCAAGTCTATCTGCTGGCTGGTTTATTGAGCCTCTAAAACTTTATAGCGGCTCAATAAAAGACTGACTAGTCCAGATTTTTATTATGATCTTTCTTACGGTAGATGTGCGCTTTGCTTTCATCATATAAATATGAATCATCAAAGTTTTCTGCATCTAACACATGGCCTACTAATACTAGTGCCGTGCGGCTGAATTTCTTCGCACGAACTTTGGCAACGATGTCCCCTAAAGTGCCCACCACTTTATCCTGGTCTGGCCAGCTAGTTCGGTAACACACAGCTACCGGACAGTCTGCGCCATAATGGGGTAGCAAATCTTCCACAATTTTGTGAATGCGGATAATGCCAAGGTGAATGGCTAGGGTAGCACCAGTGGCAGCAAGGGCTGGTAAGCGCTCACGCTCTGGAAAAGGAGTTTTACCTTCGTAGCGGGTGAGAATGACAGTCTGTGAAATGCCAGACAAAGTAAGCTCTTTGCCCAACCATGCAGCAGAAGCAGCAACAGCGGTGACACCTGGGATAATTTGGTAATCGATACCTAACTTTTCAAGACGACGAATTTGTTCACCAATGGCGCCATAAATCGACGGATCTCCAGAATGTAGTCGAGCAACGTCGTGGCCTTTGGCATCAGCGTCGGCCATGAGTTCTATTTGGGCATCAAGCGCTAGTGGTGCGGTGTCTACCACATGAGCACCACGAGAGCGGGCGATGTTCATGTTTTCTTCTGGAATCAACGATCCCGCAAAAAGCACTAAGGGTGCAGTATCCAGTAAGCGCTGACCTTTGATGGTCATTAGTTCTGGGTCGCCTGGGCCGGAGCCAATAAAATATACTGTCATGTGAGTGTCCTATTTGCTGTTAAAGATGTTTCGTATAGCTTCTTTTTATAGCTCTTTCTTATAGCTTCTTTTTATAACCCCGAGGTGTGTAAACCCACTCTTTTGAGCCGTTGATAATATGACGTGATTCGCTGTTACCAACGGATACAAGGGTAAACATGTCTACGTCTTTGGCATCTAATTCATCTAAACGAATGATGCGCACGTTTTCCTCGGGCCGGGTGAGCTGACGACCAATTAATACCGGAGTCGACGCAGGACGGTGCTGCAGCAAAATATCACGGGCTGTATTTAGTTGCCAATCACGCTTTTTAGATACGGGATTGTAGAAAGATACTACAAAATCACCTTCGCCAGCTTTTTCAATACGCTTAAGAATGGTTTCCCATGGGGTCAGTAAATCAGACAAAGAAATAGTGCAAAAATCATGGCCTAACATAGCGCCAACACGGCTAGCACCGGCTTGCATAGCAGAAATTCCTGGAATAACTTCCAGTTCTACATCTAACCACTCCGGATGATTCTCTTTACCTTCTAGCTGCATGTCCAGTAATTCAAATACCAAGGTGGCCATGGCGTAAATGCCAATGTCACCACTGGAAATAAGTGCAGTGGTTTTGCCGCTAGCTGCCAAATTTAGCGCTAAACGGGCGCGGCCTATTTCTTCGCCTAGGGGCAGGTCATGGTGCTGCTTGCCATCACATACATCACCTAAAATATCTAGGTAAAGGCCATAGGCCACTAGGTCTGTACTGGCGGCAATAGCTGAATGGGCACGTGGTGCCACTAGCTGTGCATCACCGGGGCCGGTACTGACGATAAATAATTTGCTCATGTTGATCTCGTACTTATTAAATAGAATTCTGAGAAACTTTAAAAGTCTCTCCTAGGGTTAATCTTGTTCGCCAATAGAACCAGCACCTGGCGGGTAAGCTTTGGCTATGGCACAAGTTGCTTTGGGGCTTTTTAGTTTGGCTTGTATTAGTTCGGCCTCATTATTGGTGGCTTGTTGGGCCGCCAAAAGTGCGGCAGATTCTGCTACACCATAAACTCCAACAGTATCGTACACGTACTGTGAAGGATTAATAAGTTGATCATTTACGGTTGCTAAAGCCTGCGCAGAGTAGGTTTGAAAGCTCTTGCCAAGGCTTTGTGCTAGTGCAATAAGGCCTTGTTCATCAGCCTTAATATCAATGCTATTAATGCTCACAATGTCAGCAATAGTAAGGCCCTGTTGGGATAAGCATTGGTTTAAAAATTCTAACAAATGCTCTTGGCTGCAGCCACGCTCACAACCCATGCCTACGGTATACACTGGCATCAGGTATGGCTTAGCAGTGGTAATGGCGAGATGAGCATCCAGTAAGCCACTCACTTGGCGCGCCCATTCGTTAGCGCCACCCTCGTGGCCAGACAATAACGGAATGACAAATTCGCCTTGTTCGTCCAAAACCAATACAGCGGGGTCGCGGTATTTATCCAGTAAAACTGGTGCTAAGGTACGCACTGCGATACCTGTAGCACAAATAAGAATAAGTCGTTCGCCATGGCTAAACGCAGTTTGAACTGTGCCGGCAAAGGGCTGTGGCTTCAGCTCAAAGGAGACTGCTGCGTCTGGGTTTTGAGCTAACAGCAACGCCTTTAAACGAACACCTAGGCTTGCCCCGGCATCTGTTAAGGCAAAAATTCGAATCACGAATTACGCTCTTGTCTAAGCACTACAAATAACGAAAAGTAGGGGCCTGGTTTATTAGCTAGCTGTGATACGTCGATTATAATTTCTTCTTCTGCACTGCCTATGTATGCCAAGTAGTTGGCATCTTGGATGCGGCCTGTTTTATCAAGCATGGCCAATATGCGTGGGCGAGCTCGGCCTGCCTTCATAATAACCACACTGTCATGGGTATTAAGGGCCTGCTCCAACTGCGCATCGGTGTGGCGGCCACTCATTACCACAAACGATTCTTGTAATAGGGTAAGGGGCTGCTGTAGTGCAGATGCCGAAGCGTTTACAGATGAAATGCCAGGTACTACTAAGCACCTATGGTCATCACTCAAGCGTTCTAGTAAGTAACTAAAGGAGCCAAAAAATAGGGGGTCGCCTTCACACAAAAAAACCACAGATTTATTTTGCTTTATTTGTTCTACAATTTGTTGAGCTCCTAAATCGTAGGCCCCATTAGCAGCCGTTCGATTTGTACTCATGGGCATAGGAATAGCTATTTCTAGGGCCGATTCATCACGGCTTTTAATGCTGTATTGGGCAATATCACGCGCTTGGGAGGTGCCTGATTCATTGGCCAAATAACAAATGACATCGGCAGATAAAATAAGTTGGTGAGCTTTTAAGGTAATTAGTAACGGATCACCAGGACCTACACCTACACCATAAAATACGCCAGCTTGGGCTTGAAAGTTATTCATTTTTTTGATTCCTTTAAGGCTTTGTGCCAGCACATTAAGGTAACAGGCAATGCAGGGCGCAAGACGTCGTGCCCAGCAATGGTGTCGTGGCGACTTACGGCTACTTGTAAATAATCTGCCGGGCCCACTCTTTGGCTAATGTTAATGTGCTGGGAAAATTCTCGTAATGTGGCTTTACTTGGTTCGGTTACGGCGCTGGCTACAAGGCGTCCGCCAGGCTTTAGTCGCTGCCAAGCAAGTTGTAATAGGGTGCTAAGTTCGCCGCCACTACCGCCAATAAATACCTTGTCTGGATCAGGTAATTTTGTAAGGCAGTCAGGGGCTTTGCCTTGCACAAGGTGTAAGTTAGTACTTACACCAAAGGCCTCTTTGTTAGCGTTTAGACAAGCGATACGTTGGCTGTGATGCTCAATGCCGTACACGTGGCCTAAGGGGTTCCACAGAGCTAACTCAATAGCCACACCACCACAACCGGCACCTATATCCCAGGTAATTTCTTGCGGCGCAAGCTGCAATAAACTGAGGATGTTGAGCCGCACTTCACGTTTGGTGAGCAGCCCTTTGCCAGATTCACCATCGGTGACAAAGTGGGTGTCTGGGATGCCTGGAAAATTAGGCATTACATTACCGGTACCTTGGGTGTGCACAACGCTGACGTGGAGTTCGGCAAAGCGAGTGGTTAATGTGGCCAATTGTTTTGCTGTGAATGTCTGCAGGTTTTGATCTTTATAACCTAAACGTTCACACACATGAATAGTGGACTGCCCCAAATTAGCCGCCACCAAAGCTTGTGCAATGGCCTTAGGGTGACTGTTTTTATCAGTAAGAATTAATAGGTTACGATTGGGCTGCAAGTAGCGATTAAGGCTACTTAATGGCCGGCCGTGTAAGCTCACAAGTTGAGCATCTTGTAGTGACAGGCCCGTTAATTCGCACGCCCCTTGCAAGCTAGATACGCCACTAATACAGGTGACCTGATACCCTTCTTGAGTATTATTTTGGCTATCAAACTCAGACTGTAAATATTTACCGATGCCAAATAAAAGCGGATCACCTGATGCCAGAATGGCAACCTGGTCAAAGCTCTTAATGTCTTCTTTAATCTGTTTAAGCTTTGGTAATGGCAGGTGTACTGGGTTTATATTGCCCTTATGGGAACTATCCACACCTGGCAAAGCCAGTATATGTGCCACACTTGCCAGCTGTCTTGGTGACCCCATAATGCAATCACAATTACGCAAAGCCTCTAGCGCCTTGGTATTAAGCAACGGGGGCTGGCAGATGCCTAAACCAATCACATTGATGGCTGGCATTAGTACCTCTCGTCTATATTGCAGCGCAGTAGCGCGTTAACTACTGACGACGCCGCCGCACTGCCACCTTGGCGGCCCAGCAAGGTAATACACTCAATACCTAGCTCTTGATGGAGGTCCCAAAGCGCTTGTTTAGATTCGGCTGCACCCACAAAACCTACAGGAATACCTACAATTAACGCAGGTTTAGGCGCCCCTGCCTTGATCATTTCTAATAAACGAAATAACGCCGTAGGAGCATTGCCAATAACAACAATACTAGCTGCAAGCTGAGCGCCCCATAGGTCTAACGCCGCCATAGAACGAGTTTCCCCGCGTTGCTTAGCAATGGCTGCCGTGTCTTCATGGTTAAGGTAGCACAAGGGTGGGTTTTTGATCATTCGTTTGGTAATGCCTTGCTTCACCATTTCTACATCACACAATATGGTTTTGTGATTGGCCAAAGCCTCACGACCCGCGCTACAGGCATTGGCACTGACGCGCATTTGTTGAGCCACCAAGGGGTCACCTACACTGTGTACAACGCGCATCACTACTTGTTGGGCGTCGTCAGTTAAGCCCGATAAATCGGTTAATTGTCGAATTTGGCGGAAGCTATCATGCTCTATAGCATGGGGATTAGGCTGGTATTCAAAGCTCATATCAAAAAACCTAGTATTTGTGGCCATCATCATGGCGATTTATGGTGCAAGCGTTAGGTGAACCATGGCCAAAAAATAACATTGTAGGGGTTTTGTTGGTCACATAATTACTCATGATAGAGGCCTTTATGGGTTGGTGTCCTATTAGCTGTATAAGAGATCATGGTGGTTTCACACCATGTATTTAAGTGACTAATAAGGGTATCAAAATCTTCTTCTACAGGCCCAGTAGTTGCTGGACGCTGTAACATTAATACGGGTATTTTAACCGCACGTGCCGCCGCCAGCTTAGCCTCGGTAGAGCTACCGCCACTATTCTTACAGGCAATGGCCTCAATCTGGTGTTGCTTTAATAACGCTAATTCATCCACTTCTGCAAATGGGCCTATAGCTTTAATCCAAGTGACGTTAGTCGGCAAAGTATGCTTTGGTTGCACCGCGGTGCGTAACCAAATTTGTTGGTTTGAACCTAACAGTGCTAACTCTTCAGCGCTAACTTGCCCTACGGTCAGTAAGGTACGCTGGTAACCAGCAAGGGTGCTTAAAAGTGCGTTAGTATTGGTAAAGAAACGCCAATCATCACCTGCCTGTTGTTGCCACTGGGGTCGTAAAAAGCGCCAATAGTTTAAACCTAATTCTTTACACGCCTCTAGAGCGTGGTCGCCCATGGTAATGCTGAATGGGTGAGTGGCGTTCACGATGCCACTAATTTTATGCGCTTTGCAGTAGGTGCTTAAGCCACCAAACTGACTGAATCCGCCACTCACTACGGTAGCAGGCACCTGCGGCTGGCGTACCAGGCCTGCCACGCTATAAACCAGCTCCAAAGTTGGCTGCATTTGGTGTAGGGCACCAGCTAAATGCCTAGCGTCAGCAGTGCCACCTAAGATCAATAGCTTCATACAAGGTTCCCAAATGCAGTACCTAATAACTGGCCTTGCCTATTGACGGCAAATATTTCTAGTTGAACCGTGTTTGGAACCGTGGTTCGAGCAAACTCTAGGGCCTTTTGACACACCGCATCAGCTAAAGAAATACCCTGTTGTTGGCACAGACCCAATGCCTCTAGGCTAGTATTACACGCCTTAATCGCCATCACTAGGTTATCATCTGCACCTAAGCTGTGAGCAATGTCAGCCAAGTTTGGTAAATTGATTGATGACCTGTCGCTGTGTAAATCCATATGGCCATCGGCCAGTTTGCTGATTTTTCCAAAACCACCACAAATACTGACACGCTTCACTGGAGACTTTTTAAGGTGTTTGAGAACGGCCCCTGCAAAGTCACCCATTTCGATAAGCTGCATATCGTCTAAGGCATAATGTTCACTAATAAAGGCTTCACTGGCGTTGCCTGTCGCGGCTGCTACATGGGTAAAGTCGTTTGCTATTGCAACATCTAGGCCTTGATGAATAGACGCAATCCAGGCACTACATGAGTAGGGCCTTACAATGCCTGTAGTGCCTAAAATTGATAGCCCTCCCATAATACCCAAACGACCATTCATGGTTTTCTTAGCAATTTCCGTACCGTTGATTACCCCAATGGTAACTTCAAAACCGCCATGGTATTGGTAAGTATCGGCCAGCCGAATAAGATGTTCACTCATCATTTGCCTGGGCACAGGATTAATGGCCGCTTGGCCTACATCTAAAAGTAAACCAGAGCGAGTGACTGTGCCTACACCCAGACCTGCAACGAAGTTGGTGCCCTGTTGTGGAACGAGCTTAAGGGATACCCAAACAGTTGCACCGTGGGTGGCATCTGGATCGTCGCCAGCGTCCTTTACGGTAGCAGCGTAGGCACTGTTTTGGTCGCTATTTTCTACTAGCGTCAAATGTAGATCCACATGCTTACTAATATCTGTGGCTTTAGGTCTTTTATTAGGCAATGTGACGCTGACGCAAGTGTTATGAAGATTACCAAGGAGTAAGTGTGCAGTAGCTAAACAGCAGGCCGTAGCGCAAGTGCCGGTGGTTAAACCGGTACGCA
>CAJXEN010000015.1 GCA_913052465.1 uncultured Oceanospirillaceae bacterium | reverse complement strand
ACACTTTCCAGGCGTGCTCCTTCGGCCACTCGGACACCTCACCATACGAAGGCGCGAATTCTATGCTTTTGTTAGATTAAAAGCAATAAAATTCAACGCATTAATACCAATGCTTAATGAATGGATGACTACTTATTATAGGGGCCGGTTTAGGTGTTACTGAGGGAGTGCCCATATAAATCATAGCAATAATTTCTTCACACTCTGTGATATCGAATGCGTGCCTTATTAAAGGGTGGCTCACTACCCAACCTGTGCGCCACACGGCGCCAATATCCTGCGCGTAAGCTGCAAGCAACATGGCATGCCCTGCAGCTGCAGTAGCTTGCACTTGCTCTTGCGTAGGCACTTTAGGATGCTGTGTAGGGCTAGCGATCAACACCAACATACTGGGAGCTCGATGAGGCATATTGAGACATCGATCTAGTGTTTGCTGGTCACTTTCTGGGTTACGCTCAAGTTGGGCTTGCTGGAGAATTTTCCCAAGCCTTGTAAGGCCTTCACCTGCCACCATAACACTGCGCCAAGGTTTAAGGCTGGCATGATCTGGTGCTCTCAAAGCGGCCTGAAGAATGATTTCTAATTGACTTTCCGTTGGCCCTGGCGCTTCCAGCCTCTGAATCGACACGCGATTGAGTAAACCGTGTAATAGTTCCATAAAAAATACCTATAAGAGCCTATTGGCGTTGGGTGCGATGATTACTAGGCGCCAAGGGCCTAGTAGAACGGTAGGGGTTAATATCTAAGCCACCACGTCTTACATAACGGGCATACACGGTAAGCTGGCCAGGTTTACACTGTGCTTTTATGTCTAGGAAAATTTGTTCTACACATTGCTCATGAAAATCTCCATGTTCACGGTAAGACACTATATAAGCCAACAATCCAGCCCTATCAATCGTTGGGCCCTCGTACTCAACTACTAAGGTTGCCCAATCCGGCTGACCCGTAACAGGGCAATTACTTTTCAATAAATTACTGTGCAAAATTTCTGTACGATAGGCTTTAATATCCGCCAACAACAAGCTGGCATCTGGTGTGTATGTGGTGATTTGGATATCTTGCTCGTCGATGCATGTGCCAGGGGTTGGTAATACTGGCATGGCCATATCACCTAGGTTATACAAGGTCACCTGCACCTGCGCTCCTGCTGCTGCAGATAAATCTACCGTCATGTGATGCTGCACTTGTGCGGCATCAGTCATGTTGCTTTGATTAAAGGAGTTTAAGTAAAGCTTAAAGGATTTACTTTCAATAATGTTAGGGCTGTCGGCCGGGATACGGAATTCGGCCAACGCCATTTTTGGTAAGCCTTTGTCATTAAGCCAAGACACCTCAAAGGCATTCCAAACGTCAATGCCATAAAAAGGCCGGAAAGCGAATTCTGGTTGCCAAGGTGTATTGCGCGGAATAGGAAATAATAAACTTGGCGCATATTCTGTTAAGTAGTTACTTTTGTCACCTAACGGTGACGCTTCTATAAAATCATTTTGTTGCATCGTTTTCTCCAAGGCAGGGCGATTATTTGCGAATGCCCTTACCAGTATTCAATAAGTGCATGCAGTAGCTAAATAAGGCAATAATAAACACACTGATAACCAATAGCGCATAACCCACTGGAATATCTGAAACACCCAATATGCCATAACGAAAGGCATTGACCATGTATAAAATTGGGTTAAATTGTGACACTCCAGCCCAAAAGTCGGGCAATAGGTCAATGGAATAAAACACTCCACCTAGGTAGGTTAAGGGCGTTAATATAAAAGTTGGAACGATGGCTATATCGTCGAAACTATTAGCAAATACCGCGTTAACAAAACCACCTAGGCTAAACAAGATGGAGGTCATTAGCACTACTAATATAATGATTGCCAAATTATAAACTTCTAGCTCAGTAAAGAACAACGATAAACTTGTCACAATAGCCCCAACTGCCACACCTCGGGCCACACCACCGGTAACGTAGCCTGCCAATATCACCCAATTAGGCATAGGCGACACTAGCATTTCTTCCAAACTACCTTGGTATTTAGTGCTATAAAACGAAGACACTACGTTACCATACGAATTGGTAATCACCGACATCATGATTAAACCTGGCACGATAAACTGCATATAATCAAAGCCACCCATTTGGCCAATACGGCTACCGATCAAATTACCAAAGATAATAAAATACAGCACCATTATAATGGACGGAGGTAATAGCGTTTGTACCCATATTCGCATAAAACGTCTAATTTCTTTGCGTACAATGGTTAAGTATGCGATATAAATTTCATAACTAGACATTAGGCGCTTACTCCTTGTAAATCAGTCTTATTACTCGTGACTAGGTTTACAAACAATTCTTCTAAGCGGTTGGTTTTATTACGCATACTGGTCACTTTTATACCTGCCACCGTTAAAGCTACAAATACGGTGTTAATATCTTGCCCTTGGTTTAAGGTAACTTCGATGTGTGTGTCGCTAACTAACAACAAACGATAGCCTTCTACTTGCGGCACTTTAACCAAAGGCTCATGTAGTTCCAGCACAATGGTTTCAGTGTTAATGGTTTTTAGCAGTTCCCCCATAGGGCTATTTTTAATGATGTCGCCCTGATCAATAATTGCAATATTACGGCACAGGTTTTCAGCTTCTTCCAAATAGTGGGTAGTGAGGATAATGGTGGTACCTTGTTCATTGATCCGTGTAAGAAACTCCCACATAGACCGGCGTAATTCAATGTCTACACCTGCGGTGGGTTCATCTAGGATGAGTAATTTAGGCCGATGAACTAAGGCGCGGGCGATCATTAAGCGACGTTTCATACCACCAGACAAAGTGCGCGAGGCATCGTCTCGCTTATCCCATAAGCTCAGCTGTTTAAGCAACTGTTCTGTGCGTCGGATGGCTTCGTCACGCGGGATACCATAGTAACCAGCTTGCTGCACCACCACGTCGTGCACCTTTTCAAACATGTTAAAGTTAAATTCTTGTGGCACCACACCCATCAAACATTTAGCTTGGCTCATTTGTGTGTCTAGGTCATAGCCGAACACCTTTACTGACCCTTTAGTTTTATTCACTAAAGAGGACACCACACCTAAAGTGGTAGATTTACCTGCACCATTAGGCCCAAGTAGAGCAAAAAAATCACCCTGATTAACTTTTAAGCTGATGCCTTTTAAAGCCTCGAAGCCATTATCATAAATTTTGTGAAGATGATCAATTTCTAAGGCGTAAGTCATATAGGTTCGTTAAATTTGAGTGTGTCTGCCGGGGGAATTCGCCTTAACTTAATGGGGTCGTTTAATGTTTTTTAAAGGTATGAAGCATGGATTGCTTGGTTGCACTCACAAGGATGATGACACAGACGTGCTTAATAAAACCTGCTATAAATGTGAATACTAACGACAATGCAGATGCAACCGATGCCAACACAAGAAAAATACAGCGCATGGAATCCTGGTTTAAGCGCCAACTTACCAAGAGAATTGAAATCTCTAGAGACTATTTTTCAAGCCCCAAACGTGTATACCAGTTACGATGAAGTAGAAGAAATCGCTAACCTAACTGGCCTTAAATCAGAACATTTAGTTGGCTTCACTTCATGGCGCTTGGTGATGCATGAACTTATTGTGCGAGTGGGCGCCAATATTCATATTCCAGAAGCAGAACATGAAGAGGACCTTGGTATCAATTTTAGGCGCATTACTAACGATATTTTATATCAGCACATTGCACCTTTATATGACTCCATTGAAGCCAAGTTTCAAAATTTATCAGTGTCGGTAAAGCTAGAAGTAGATCGATTACTTGCTGAAGAAGTAATGGTAGAAAAAAAGTCTACGCTGGCAATAAAAAAATGGTTATGGCCTTGGGAGAAAAAACCAACTCAAAAAAGATCCCTTCTCAGTGGTGAAGAAATTCAATTTAAAGCGATTAATCAACTTAAAACGGTAGGCCTAGCCCATACAGACCCTCTTGTTAAAGCGGTCTACAAAAGCAGTTATTAAATACTAGGCTCGGTGGCTTCAACACGCGGTTTAATAGGCAATGATAGGGACTTCATGAGCCGCATTATTTGCCGACACGCACTGAACAACTATGGCAGTTACATGGTGGGCAAACTGATCGAACCAGCCATTGATTCAGCTGTTGCCGCTAATGGATACCAGTTGCTAAGGCGCGTAGAGAAACCTGTGATCATTAGTCTAAAGGGCGCCTCTGCAGCAGGCAAGAGCACTCTTAGGCCTTTATTGAAACAAACCATGGAGCAACGGGGTATCGAGTCTTCGCTCTACGGCATTATTAGTCCAGACATCTGGCGTCGTCAGTTATTAGATTATGAGTCACTTGGCCCCCATTATAAATACTCAGGACGTTTTACAAGTAATGAAGTGAATATTATTGATAGTAAGTTAGACCGCTACATTAGGCGTATGGGACAACAGAACCAATCCATGCCCAATATTTTGGTGGACCGCTTTAGATTTGACAGCTTTTCTACGGAACAGGTACAAAAGGTTTTACATGGTACTTATGCCAAGTACGCTCATACGATGTACATGTATTTTGTGATTACACCACCAGAAGAAACTGTAGAGCGAGGATGGATACGAGGTCAGCAACGGGGCCGATACAAATCTGTGGAAGACTTTTTGGGCCACAGCGTTGAGGCTTATCAAGGCATTCCTAAACTGATCTTTAAGTGGCTGGCCCATACCAGTCCCCGTTATGAATTCACTTTTTTTGACAATAGAGTATCCAAAGGGCAGTTCCCACTAATCAGCGTGACGGGTAATCAAAAAGGTATGCAGATATTTGACCCAATGGTGTTTGTGAATATTGAGCGTTATCAAAAAATAAATATCCATGCACAAAATCTGGACCAGGTGTACCCTAATAAAGAAAATATGTCGGTAGTCAACAACATGACGTTTTTTAACCAATGCTTGAAACGCTTCCCTAGTGTGTCATTTAGCCTTACCCAGGGAGCTAAACCCTATTTAACAGTGCGACACAAAAATTATGCCATTGGTAACCAAGAAGAGTTAGACAGGCAGCGTGAAGATGCAGAGTTAAGCCTGCTTTTCGAGCAAATTCTGGCCTCTCGAATATTTCGTTAATAACAATTAAAGTATTTCTTTAAAAGACTAGTTTCGAAAAAATTTCTTATTAACTGGCTTAGTATTAAAAACATATACATCATAAAATTGGTGAATTTGATTAATATAAAGGTAATATATTTATGAGTAAATACTGTAATCTAGCCTTGTGCTTTTCACATGTTATTCGTGCCAGTGTGTAAGAGGATAACACCGAAGGCTTGGCAGACCGCGAGTTACAAATACTAGAACACGTTACAAAGGAATATGGCCATGGCCGGAGGGTATTTATGGAAGACGGCATGGGTTTAAAACACCTAGGTCCTAGGTACACCCTAAGTAAATCAATCCCGGTATTGATTTAGATTACCTTAATATTGACGCCACAGCAGACTCTAGGCTGCATTCATTGGTACCTGCTCGTCGCGCCCTATCTTTATTCGAGACCATTGGCAAAAGCAACTCCCAAATTTTGGCAGCTTAAGCCAACTATTTTACTTAATAGGTCTCCTTAGCTACTGTACGGAGCTACTCTAATTAGCTACTAAGTAGAGCCCGCAATCCAGACCACCGTTGGGTCTTATTGGCAACCGCTTTGCGCCATACATACTCACTCACTTTAATACTACAAGTCTGTTTCGCCCGAGTAATCGCAGTATAGAGTAACTGGGAAGACAACAAACGCTCTGCCTGAGCAGCCACCACAAGGGCCACGTGTTCGAATTCTGAACCCTGGGTTTTGTGAATGGTCATAGCATATACGGTTTCTAAGTTTTGTAATAAACCAACATTCACTTTGCGCACTTCCTGTCCCTGCTGAAAACACACATTAAGCTGGCCATTTTCCTCAGCCCAAACAATACCAATATCTCCGTTGAACAAGCCTAACCCATGGTGGTTTTTAGTCACCATTACTGGTTTCCCATGGTAGTTTTGTCCCAATCTAATCTGTGATGAGCGCCGGCTCAACAAACGCTCTACCTTTTCATTAAGACCTTCTACACCCATATCTCCTTGGCGGGTGGCTGCCAAAATTCTGAACTGGCTTAAGCATGCAAATGCCTGCGCTAAACTTTTGGCCTTTAGCATAGGCACAAAGTAGCAGTCACACACTTGCTCTAGCCACGGCTGAAATTCTTGTTCTGGAATTAAATTAACATCTTCATTATTTAATAAAACCTGCCAGCTTTGATCTGCCTCATTGTGCATCACATGATGAGCCAAAAGCCCTATACCACCCTGCCCATCAAAACGATGACTTTTATGTAGATAACTAATCATCGAAGATGGAATATCGGCTAACACTGATCCGGCAGCCACTGAAGGTAATTGCTGCGCATCGCCCACCAACACCAATTTACAGTGTGCAGGAAGGGCGTCTAACAATCGCGCCATCATCGGCAAATCTACCATCGAAACCTCATCAACTAATAATAGATCAATGGGTAGCGTATTTCCCTGGTGGTGTTTAGTGGATTGGCTGTTGGGGCGTATACCCAGTAGACCATGCAAGGTATATGCAGTATCAGGAATGCTATTAATCAGAGCACTGTCTATGCCTTGCTGCAATAACTGGCTCTTGGCAACATTAATAGACTCAACCAAACGCTGCTTTGCCTTGCCAGTAGGCGCCGCCATCGCCATGATCAACAGCTCTGATGCTTCAGCATTAACAGCTTGCAGTGCCACTAACAAACGCGCCACAGTGTAGGTTTTGCCCGTCCCTGGTCCACCAGAAACTACACTCACTTGCCGCACTAGCGCCTCTTTGACAGCCTGAGCTTGCCAGTCTATTTGAAGTTTAGGAGAAGCATTAAATAGTTGTAATAATAAACGATCTGCCGTTACTTGTTGTTCTTTGGTCAATGGGTGCAACTGCATACGCTGTAACAAGTGCTGTGCCACCTGCTGTTCATATTGCCAGTACCTTCGCAGATACAGCAATTCGTTATCTAATACTAACGGTGCAAAGTCATCTGTAGTAATAGGGTAACTTTTTACGCTATGAATGAGCACCTCAAGTGAGCCAAAGGTGTAGCCTAACGCAGCTTTTTCAGGCCCTATTTCTCCGGTAGTAGACGACCAGAAGGTTTGCCCAGCAATATCTGCTAATGATAGGCAACTATGGCCATTACGCAGCGCTTTACTCAGAGCCATGATCAAATGTGGTATTACTACACTTTGGCTACCTAGGCTTTGACACAACTGAGTAGCCAAAAAACCATCAACAGCCTCTAAGCCAACATAATCAGTTTGAAGTTGAGAACTAGAGACCATTTTTGTAACTATTTCTTGTGCCATTACTTTGGGCGTCACTTTGGACGTCACTTTGGACGTCATGGTAATTCTCCTGCAATCTCTCCAGCAAACAAGTGATCAAGTTGATTAAGCTCTTCTATGCTAATGGCCTTAGCAAATACACCAGAAGTTGATTTTGGAGACATGCCCCTGAGGTATAAGTAATACACTCCACCAAAATGCGTTGCAGCATTATAGGTGGGTATTCTTTGGCCAAGATAACGGTGCAAGGCTAAGCTATATATTAAATACTGCAGGTCGTAGTAGTGATGTTGGTTCGCTTCTAACATGGCTTGATAGTGATACTCTTCGAGGCAGTCACCCAAAAAGTTAGATTTATAGTCAGCCAAAAAAAATCGCCCTTCATGCTCAAATATCAAATCTATAAACCCGTGCATCATACCTTGGAGAACTGGGTGACTTGGCAGTGCGGTAGGCAAACCACCACGATGGCGGCTCAAAATTTGCGCCAAAGTAGATTGTTTAGCGTGTTGCAATGGAAAGTAGAATTCGGCTTCTCTCAATGTTTGCTGAGGTGATAAATGGCTCAACGTGAACCCAGCTTGATTAGCAGAAGATTCACTGGCATCGGCACTGGCACTGGTATCGATATCAGTGCGTGCAATAGCTGGTATGGCAGCGGCTAGGCATTGCTCTAACCACTGCTGCAAACACTCCACTTTGTTAGCATCGTCTGCTCCAATACCCACCATGGTGTGGTATTTTGCCAAGGGCACTTCCATAACACTAGGCCAACTGGGCTGTGAAAAATCCACCTGCTCAAGAATATCATGCAACAACAAACCCGTATTTTTGCCCTTAGCTAAGGTAAAACGTAATTCCTTAGACGCCCTGTTTTGATTTTGGCTGTGGCTTACATCCACCAATTGACCACTGCCATCACCACGGTCTTTAACACTGGTTTGTTGGGCCTGTGATCCATAACTAAGCTGGCGTACTAAAGCACTGTAAGATAATAGATTATTATTGGCGTCTATATGGCCACTAAAGGCTTGAGCAGTTAGCTTTTTAGCAACACTGCTTTTGGCTATTTGGCTTAACGGCATCTGCACCAAATGTTCCTCAATGAGTAGTAATTCAGAGTCTTCAGGATTAACTAACTGAGCCAAGGCTTCTGGCCAATCAACTTGCTGACTTGGCTCTTGTTGCTGGCCTTGTGATGGGTAGCCAACATCAGCTTGACTCCAAAAAGCCACCTGTCCTAATGGAGATAATTGACCGTTTTTAAAATCACTCACCGGGATATAACACCGATACTGAGCACGAGTGACTGCTACATATAAAAGCCGTAAGGATTCTTCTTGGGCCGCTGCAGTGGCCTGCTCACAAACATCTAAGTCTCTGCCTATTATTAACGCTTGGCAGTGCTCTTGTGGGTGGTAATAGGGAAATAATTGAGCATTTTTAGTGCCCCTCTTTAGGGGGTCTTTTGCTTGGCTGGCAAACGGAACAAATACCACAGGGTACTCCAACCCTTTAGAGCCATGCTGGGTAACAATTTGAATTAACTTTGCATCACTTTCTAAACGTAGCTCGGCACTGGAATCTGTAAGGGTTTCGTTACACTGTTGTTGCAGCCACTCCACCAACAATAGTGCAGAGCTTGCTTGATTAGATGCTTTTTGAAGCAACTCTGCCAATTGAACCATGTTAGTCATATAACGTTCTTTGTGATAAGCAGGCGGCACAGCACGCTGTTTGAGCAAATGAATAATTAGGGCCATTGCCCCCTGCCTTAGCCACAATTGTCGCAACTGCATCATTTGACTTCTTACTTCTATTAAACGTTGGTCATCCACATTTAACTGAGCCAACAAACTCACACTGCCACCCCATAGATGGGTACTGGCAGCGCGCACAAGCTGCCTTTGATCTTCACAATGCAATAACCCATTGAGCAGGCGCACCATTTCTATAGCTTCGGCACTAGCATACACACTACTTCTGTCACTAATATATACGCTTGCTAAGTGAGCTTGCCTTAATGCCGTTTGTAAGGCTTGGGCCTCACCTGCACCACGCACCAGCAAGGCAATATCGCTGGCTTTAAAGTTCCCTTGCTGCAACAGTGTTTGTACTTCGCCAACACACCACTGGGCAATGTGCTGGTGCTTACGTTCATTAGTTGGGGTTTGTGTGGGCAGCCAAACATAGGTTAACGCAGCCCCCATCGCTTTGGGGTTATTTATTACATTAGCACTCGCGTACTCACTGGCTTTAACATCGGTATAATTAATGCCACTACCAAACACGTTTCGCCCACCCAAACCTTGCGTAAATAGCCGATTATAGGCTGCCACCATGGCATGACTTGATCGCCAATTGGTGTCCATGTGCCATTGATAATCGGTGGTTTTGGCAGCGTTCAGATAGGTGTGAATATCACCTCCTCGAAAACCATATATGGCCTGCTTTGGATCACCAATCATAAATAGAGCGGTGTCATTGCTAGATTGCTCATATAGACGATTCAAAATGGCATATTGATGACTGTCGGTGTCTTGGAACTCATCTACCAACGCCACAGGGTAGGCCTGCCGTAATGAATCGACTAAGGCCATATTATCTGGCTGATTAACACACTCAGCTAAACGCCTAACTAGGTCATCAAACTCCATAACCTGTTGTTTGTTTTTGGCGTGTTGATAAGCGTCCCTCACCTTTTGTACGGCTGCTAACACAATAGGAGCGACTAAAGCTTGGTTGGCATAAGCTAGGTAGTTTTTTTGAAAACTTGCATTGTTAATACGATCCAGTAAAGCCTTAATGGTGGGTTTTAACTCCGGTGCCTTACCTAACCTGCCGCCCCCGATAGATGCCAAGTTATCTTTTGAAGGTGGCCCAAATTCCTTTGTTGCCAGCCAATTCAGTAAGTCTTGCCACTGCTCTAAACGTGCCGCCTTTGACTTGGCATCACTCATGGTGGCCTGGATCATTTGCCCTTCTAGATCTAGCAAACTAGCTCGAACGTCAGCTTTATTTTGGTACCATGCCTGATGCCACGATAGCGCACTAGCAGCAAATATTGGGGTTTGGCTTGTTAGAGCATTGCCAAAAGTATCCCAAAACCCTTCTGGCGTGTGCCAACCGTGCTGTTCTAGCTGGCGGTATGCCTCTGGCTGAGACATTGCTACCCTCAACCAATCCTTTAGGGCTGTATAGGCTAGGTCTTGAGTATTGGTTTCTAAAACCACTTCTAGCCCTGTTTGGCTAGTGAAAGCATATTGCTGCAGGGCACGGCCACAAAAAGCGTGAATAGTGAATATAGCAGCTTGGTCTAAATTAAGTAGGGCTTGATGTAACAATAGCTGTGCTTGCCTAGGTTCTACTTGTTGATACAAACGCTGCCAATAATCATCTTCATACATACCCCAATTCTTTTGTGCATCCCTCAGGGTATTTTCTATACGCCCGCGTAGCTCTTGGGTAGCTGCACGGGTGTAGGTCATTAATAGTATTTTTTCTACAGGAATTTTTTTTTCAATCAGCAAGCGCAAATAGATGCGCGTAATGCTATAGGTTTTGCCAGTACCCGCGCTGGCTTCTATGAGGTGGCGGCCCTGTAGTGATAGATTGGCGAGGTCTAAGTTAGGCATGCTTCACCTCTTTAATGCAATCAACCAGGGGTTGGTACACCTCAGAAAACTGCTCGTGCCAGTCAACAAGCTCAGGCATTTGTGGCCACAACCAACGCCGGTATGGGTCGCTTGAGAAGTCAAAACTTTGGCTGTATTTATGGTGTAACCATTTTTTTTGCCATTTATCTTGTCGCTCATCAATGTCTTGTGGTGCTACTTTTAATAGTTCTTGACCTAATTCTGCATCTAACGGTAAGGCTTGCGTTAAACCCAGTTGGTAAAGCGCCATCATTTTTTCTAACTGACCCAAAGCGTCGTCCAAACCTTGGAGCTCTAAATTCTTCTCTAAATGCACCGATACACCAGTCACAACTTGTTCAAAAACCACTTGAGCAATTAAACTGGTAACCCAAAGTGTAAGTTTGTCTTTAAGCTTTGCTTTAGTGGGCCTGCTAAGAATAACTTTTAGAGCGCTACTTATACCCCTATTTTCGTCAGTAGTAGCCACTATTAAAGGTAATTGATCCTCTATAGTTACGCCTGAAATGCACAATGAAACCCGATGTTTTTTTACCTGTGCAAAACCCAACACATGTAACTGGTCTACCAGCACCTGGGCTTGTTCTTGGCTAGTTTCAATAATACTGCCAGCAAGGTGGCTTTCTGGTAATTGACCGTTTAATTGATACTCTTCTCTAACAGCCGTGCATGCCTTTGGTTCATTAGAAAGAGCCGCCTCTAACATTTGTTGACGTAGTTTATACTCAACTAATTTAGAACCTTTAAAAGGCTCATCGTCTTCTAAATCCAGATTGTAATCGTGTAAATATAAACCCAAAAATTGGTTAGCAAAAGTACGCCCTGGATTCTCCAGAAAACGCACGAGCTCACTCACATTAACCGGTTTAATATGAGATGAGGCTACCACACCATGTTGCTGCTCATCGTTTGTAGCTTGCAGTAAGCGTAACCAAGAGGTCTCAAAGCTTATTTTAGACTGTGGGTTAGTCTCTTGGTTAGCTTGCTGGTTAGCTGGTGAGTGAAAATTATCTTCACTAAAACTATGCAGTGGTAGCGAGATCATCTGTGAATTTTGTTCTGTTGAGTCAAAAATCCAACCATAACCCCTTTGCAGATAGTCCATTAACTCTGACAATATTAAGCTGGGTTGGCGCGGCGAATTATTTTTGCTGTCGGTCCCTTGATAGCTCATGTACAAACAAGATCGGGCGCTGATTAAGGCTTCCAAAAATAAATAACGATCATCTCCACGGCGAGAACGGTCCCCTACCCTGCGCTCTTCTTTAGCCATCAAGTCAAAATCTAGTGGCTTAGATTGCCTAGGATATTGCCCGTCATTAAGGCCCAGCATAGCCACTACTTTAAAAGGAATACTACGCATAGGCACCATAGAACAAAAGGTGATTTTTCCAGTGATAAAGGCTTGGCTACTGTTAGCTACAGAAAGTTTTTGGGTTAGGCTATAGCGCACCACTTCCAAACTAATAGTGTGGCTATAATCCACTTGTTCAACCCACATGGCCATATTGCCGATGGCTGTAGCTAAACACTCTTTGGCCAGTTCTTCACTATATTCTGTACTTTGATCTTCGGTAAAAAACTCATCAATCATACCCGTGAGGTAACCTCTCCACGCAACACCAGTGCGAGGAGTATTAAGGTTTTTTGCGTGTCTTTGTAATTGTTCGAGCACCTGCATTAAACGCCCCAAAAGTATCGCTTGATCACCCTCTACATCAGCTAATAACCAGTCATCTTGATACCTAAGGGATTGGTCACCTTGAGCAAAACCCAGTAACAAGCGTTTCAGCCCCCAAGACCAACTATAAGTGCTACTTGCTTCTTTTTGGCCCAGCGTAGTGGCTTTATGGTGCTCATCTAACCCCCAGTGGACACAGGCATTAGCCAACCATACTGCAATGGTTTCTAGGTCTACTGGGGCGATACCAAACTTGCGCTGCATCGCTGGCAAACGCAGTAGATCTAACACGCTAGACACTTGAAAACGGCTATCTGGTAGCTGCAGTAGCTGCAAGTATGCGGCCACTAAAGGCTCTGAATCTTGCGGCTTACGGTCTGCAATAGTGCAAGGTAATTGGGGTGTTTCAGGCTTATGAGAGCCAAAACCAGCCCAAGAACCAAACGGCCTACCATGGGTATCAAACACAGCGCCCACATAAGCTGCATAATTCTCTACCTGCGGACACATGACTAATATATCACTGGGTTTAAGGCTAGGATCTTGTTGGAACTTACCAAGCAACCAATCATGCAAGCCTTGTAACTCTCGCAAGGCACTGGAACCGTTGGTGAAGATTAGGCTTTCATCAATCTTATGTTGTTGATGTTCTCGGCCATCTTCAAGGTGTAAAATATCTTGTTGCAGCTGTTGCAACATTGACAGCTTTTGATCATTATCATCAGGCTCTGCTTCTTCAAAAGCATCAATATTATAGCTATCTTGCTGCTGTAGTAATCTAAAAAACTCTTTTCCTTGGCTGCCTAAATTAGCCAGCAAGGGGTTACCACCATCAACTAACACCTCATCATCTTGTTGCGCTAACCAGTGCTTTAGGTGCGTCGCTGCAATGGCTTTTTCAGACTGAATATGGCCCCAATATTCGGCACAAGGATTGAGATGAAATACGTGCACTTGAGTATGTTGAGCTAAAGCCGAAAAAACCTCCAAGGTGGATGGTGCCATGGTGTTAAGGGCAAACAAACAAATTTGCTGCGGTAGTTCTTTATGCCCCGGCCCCATTTCAGAAAGGCTCTGTATTAATTTGTGCTGAATATCTATGGGATGACGACCGTCTTGCTCACACAAAATGGCCCACAATTGTGCTTGCCAGTGTTCTTGTTGGCCTTTTGTCTGCCATTTATTAAGCCAATCAGGACGGTAGAGAATATATTGCTCGAACAAATCGGCCAATGCGCTGGCAAGCTGAAAGCGTTTTAACAGGTCATCAGGAGTTTGTTGCAGATTATTGTGTGGTGATTGCCAATAACAATTGGCCTGAGCAAAGGCTGGGTTAGCTAGAATAGCCTCACTAGCTAACAAATCGTCGATACGCCATACCAAAGCCTCTCGCTTATAAGGCGGTTGCTGCGGCACTTGGGCGTCTCCCAAGAATACCCGTGCTAATTGCCAAACAAATTTCCCTGGCAACGGGTAGTCTATGTTCATGGCAATGCCGTTTTGTGTGGCTAACTGTGTGTTAAGCCAATGCTGCATACCCGTATTTTCAACAATAACTTGAGCACAGCTAAGCACCCCAGAAGAACTATTTTGCTGCCCAAGCTTCAACACATGGTTTAGTAATACGGCCAAATCTTCTAGCCTGTTAGCTGGGTACACCATGAGTTTTTTTGCTGAAGCCATGCAACCTATTCCTTGTATTTAAACTTACTACTGGGCAGTCCTGCAGGACACATATTATTATAAAGTCTGAGTTATTTGCACCGATATATGCCGGTTAGCGTCACTTAAATGCATTTGATCCTCTTCGATGATACAACTCAAATTCATTGTTTTTACCAAAAATTGCTCTAGCGAAGTATCACCGTCCACATTGATATGAAACACCTTTACCTTTTTATTGGCAGATAAATTAGAGCGATTTTTCTCTAACCAAATATCAGATTTATTATCATGGTAGGTGTAAATAGATACTTTTTCCGCCTTACCACTGGCCTGGCGAATGCGTTTTTCATCAGGCATACCCAGCTCGATCCAGTGGACAATATGTCCCGTTAAATCCCGCTGCCACAAGTCTGGCTCATCTGCAGAGCTAATGCCTTTAGTGAGCTCAAGATCTTCATGTGCAGCGTGTGAAAAAGCGATTAAACGGCACATAAGGCGCAGTTCGTTTTCGGAAGGGTGTTTAGCAACCGTTAGGCTGTAATCAGCATAATGATGACTATTAAGGTTAGACAAATTTAAATTTGCCTTATAAATCGTCGCGCCTATGGCCATGGGTTTTCTCTATACTGGGACTAAAAAATACGTCTTTTGGAGTAGCTGCTAGAGTATCATGCCAACTATTCATATCCACTAGCTAATCTACTTGATTTCACTAAATCATAAAACCAGTAATAAAGGATTATGCCTTTGTTAATTACTGGCCAATACGCGAACTAAGCAATAAGTTAGTCTCTGTAGTTTCGATACCACTAATTTGGCGAATTCTCGACAACGCGGTATCAAAACCCTCTAAATCTGCAGCACCCACTTCCACACCTAAATCCCAACGTCCGTTAGTAGTGTATATTTTACTCACTTCGGTCATTAGTTTCATTGCAGCAATAACACCTTCTTCCATATTAGGTATCGTGTTGATCATCACCCATCCACATACTTTTTTGTGAGAAAAATCTTTTCGCACTACTGCAGCGTACCCTGTAATCACTCCACTGGATTCTAGCTTTTCCATACGCTTACTCACTGTGGCTCGTGTTAACCCCAGCGCCAGCGCCATATCCTGAACTGACATACGTCCATCTTTTTGCAACAAACTTATAATGGCCTGATCTTTACTGTCTATGAACTCTGACATTATTAGCGCGACTCCCATGCGTCATACAATCAAGAAAAAGATACTTTTAGTAAAAACAATTAAGCTTATTGCTAAATTTATCCACTATTTAATACACATTATACACTTACATTAATCTATAAAGCGCACTAAAATTACCTAATGGTAACAAGCGCATAATAAATGAAACATAAAAATGCCGGTATATTGAAATGACAACTAAACTAAGTAAACCCAGTAAACTTGTAATACTTGCAGAAACCAATGCTAATGGTGGGGATATAGCAGCTATAGAGTTTTTAGCACGACGTTTTTTTGATGGTAATGGAGTGGAACAGAGTTTCCAAAAGTCTTATTTTTGGTCAACTATTGCGCTAAAAAGGGACGTTACCTACGTTTCAAGTTTGAATCAGTTTGCTTTAAAAAAGCTCAGTGAGGAAGAAAAAAAATGTGCAGATAAAGACCTACAGGATTGGTTTAGTATGTCGCCAGATTTTAGAAGTTTAAACTTACCCTAAAGCTAAAGGCTGCCTTAGTCCTTTAACATTTGTTAAATCAACTTTTTAAGTGCCGTAATGGATGTTATCCACTGATTCTTTATTGCGTTAACTTTTAAACACAGACCTGATCAGGTTGGAGCAACCCATAAACTTAGGCTTTTTTTCAAAATAATCAGCGTCCAACACAGTGCCGGTGCTGTTAGGGTTCACTTTACGATTGCGAGAAAATACACCCAGATTGATTGCCACTGGTGCCAATGGCCATATAAAATTCTGGCACACAGGGTTGTCATAAATTGGAGTCCAGTCGGGTGTCACATCATATAGCTCAACCACGCCTTTAGCTTGATTGGATATGGGTAAAGTTTGAATACGCAGGGCTTGTACGCGCCATTGATCGGTAAAGTCTTTATTGTAATCATCTGGATCAACCCACTGCTGCCCCTTGGTTCATTTGAACAACATGGCCCTTTGAGCCTGATGGGCACTGATTACCTATGCGCTCAAATTGTGGCCATGGTGCCAACCTAGAACCCACACGCCAAGTGATAAACAACCTAACACTCCACTCCATAAAGTTACGCAGTTGGTGAAATTTTGATGCAGTTAAAGAGTTACGCCAAAAGGTTTTTGGTCAATGGGAAGAAATGCACGCAATACCTGCAGAAATCTCTATCACCCAAGTTAACCAACCCAGAATTAGCGAGAGACACTCCTGTTCAGCTAAGTGAGGCTTACATCAAAGACCACAGCGGTGATCGCCACGCAGACCCCATTAGTCACCAGCGCACCTTTCCAGATGGCCACGTAGGGTCTCATTCAGCCTTAGCAAGCCCACACCTAGTTGCTTAACTAATAGCAATTGCGGCACAGGCCATTGTAGATGAACTCAATGGCTTGATAGACGCAAACGACAACCCCAGCCACACTGCACCTGAAGCTTTAAACAAGCTACAATAGCTATAACTAAACGATAGTCGTATAGATTTATGAATTTAAACCAAACATAGTATGTTGGAGTTGATTATTTTTATGCACATTTATTCAAGAAAAGCATAGCTCAAACGCAGCGGGTGAAACTATATATTCCAGCACTAACACCAGCCAAAAAAACACTTTAGATGTAAAAGCTCATAACCCACAGATTATTGTGATCATGGGAATAATTCTGACCATAATTACCTTGCTTGCTAGCTTAGGAGTATTTACGGTCATGGAAAGCAATGCTAAGACACTGCAGCGCAATAGCCTCCAATTATCCTTGAAAGCTGACGTACAACTTATTAAGTCTGAAATTGAGTCAGCTGTTAACGCGGCAGCACTCATTTCAACCCGGCCCTCTGTGATTGACTACTTAGATTTCTCAGCTACAAAAAAGAGTTTCAGTGATGCATATAATGAACTCAATGTAACTAGTTTGTCTTTGTTGCCTAGTAGCATAAGGGGCATCGCATTATATAATCAGAACGGCAAAGAGCTCACCAGTTATGGAGTTTTTTCGAAGCAGTCTGACTTAGCAGTGTCGCTTAAGAATTTTTCAGGACATGTGGAACTAATATGGGATGAACAGCTATTGTTGCGTGTCGCTTTAGATGTCAAAAAGACAGGGCGTATTATTGGTAAGGTAATAACAGAATCACCTTTGTTCATAACCACCGACGCATTCAAGAATGCTAATATTCTAGGTGACACTGGTGACTTGTTGCTATGTGGGTCTTTAGGCTTTGACATGGAGTGTTTTCCCACATTACTAGACCCCAAACCCTTTACAGTACCTCAAGTGTCTGCCAATGGCGCCCTGTTGCCAATGGCGCTCGCTTTGAGAGGCAATGAGGGATTCACCAACACCCAACAAGATTACCGTAACAAAGAAGTCGCAGCCGCCTATGCACCCATAGGTAATGTAGGGCTGGGCCTGGTACTAAAAGTCGATAGCTCAGAGCTTTATGCGCCCATATGGCAACAGATACGCTATTTGATCCCTCTTATAGTTGTCCTGATCATTATTGCCCTACTGTTACTTCGTTGGCGGGTATCACCTATGGTGTTGAAATTAACCTCAGAGATAAGCCAGCGTAAACGTGCTCAGCAATTACAACAACAAAGCGAGGCGATCTTATTTTCTACTATTAATACTGCATCGGATGCGGTGGTGCAGATTGATGCCACTGGCATTATTACCGATTGGAATGACCAAGCAGAAACCACATTCGGCTGGTCCAGAGCAGAGGCTATAGGATGGGAGATGATTGAAACAATTATCCCACCACAATACCGTGAGGAGCACACTAAAGACTTAAAACACTTCTTAGCTACTGGAGACAGTATGGTCCTCAATAAGCGCATCGAGATTACCGCCTTACGAAGTGACGGACATCACTTTCCAATTGAGCTGGCCATTAACCCACTTAATGTACCCAACAAAATTTTATTCAGTTCTTTTATCCGTGACCTCACTGAGCAAAGGAAGTCTGAAGAACAGCTTAAGCAAGCTGCAGAAGCTCTTACTCGGTTAAGAGGGGAGAATAATAGACGTAAAAATTTATTAGTCCTTACTAACAAACAACTGGCGTTTGAAAAAGAGAAAGGCATCATCCGGCAAGAAACTGACAAGGCTAAATCTCAATTTATATCCACAGTTAGCCATGAACTGCGCACACCACTCACCTCTATTAAAGGATCCCTTGGACTCATTCAATCAGGCGTGTTGAACCACTCCCCAGAGCAACTTCAATCAACAATAGAGATCGCCTACAGGAATACTGTCCGCTTACATAAATTAATAGACGAAATCCTCGACCTCGACAAGCCAGATAAAGAAGATGTAGGCTACGACATACAATGGGTGGACCTTACAACACTGCTTAAAGAATCGATTGCAGTCAACGAGGACTATGGGCTTGAATATGGTGTTGTATTCGTCTATTCAGGCACTAATGAGCACTTGTGGATCAATGGAGACTATGACCGATTAATGCAGGTTATGGGAAACCTTCTATCTAATGCTGCGAAGTTTTCACTACTTGGTGGGCAAGTTGAAGTCTGTCTTGAGCGTAATAACGGCAGCCTTCGTCTATCTGTAAAGGACTATGGCTGTGGTATTCCAGAATCTGCACGTGAGACAATTTTCCACAAGTTCACACAAGTAGATTCCTCAGACCAAAGAAAAAAAGGTGGATCTGGCCTTGGCTTGAACATCGTCAAAACCATCGTTGGCAGGCATGGAGGGCATATTGACTATACTTCTAAGGTAGATCACGGGTCCACCTTCTTTGTTGATCTTCCTGAACTGGAGGTTGAGGCAAGGGGTTGAAGCAATAGGCTGAATGCAGCGCTACTTGGTATTTATCTATATTAGCTAAAACAACTTTAAAATTAGTCGATGAATTAGATTAGGCAACTTTGGCTATTTGGGTTGATTATTAATCATTTGAGCAAAACTCTAAATTCGAGGTTTTGAGATTACCTGTCATACAGTGCAAACATAACTATCTTGGGGTGGTGATTACGGGCCACACGAGGCCTTAATTATGTAACTCGGCAAACAAGCGCCCTGTTATACCCTTTAGTTGAAGAACAAAGGCGCGTGAGGGCATTAGCCCCTGTATCCGGAATCTAGCTTATCCTGTAAGAGTCATTATAATAGCTACTTAGATAACGATTCATACATCCATTTATACACCTGACAAGCATCTTCTCTCCAGCTGATTAGGTCAAGATGGTGCCAGAACATATTAACCGGCAATGGGGTTTTTACTATGATTAAATTGACATTTAACTCTATTATGCAAAAGGTTCTATTGCTAATGCTATTAATGTTCACAACGGTGGCTTCTGCAAATGAAGAAGACCTTAGCTTTCCATTTAGTAGCGACAGTGGCAAATACTGGCAATATATTAGTGACCAAACAATGGGTGGGGTATCAAATGGCCAGGTGACTCTTGAACAGGATGGCGATCTATCTTTTGCTAGACTCACTGGCAATGTAAGCACAAGAAACAATGGGGGCTTTATCCAATTGCGTTCAGGGGTTTCATTTGCCACTGCAGAAAAGAACGGCAAAGCACTTCGTGGTGTTCGTCTAAACGTGCGAGGCAATGGTGAAATTTATAATATTTTCATTCGAACCAATGAGACTCGGTCTTATTCAGATTATTATTCAGCTTCTTTTAAGGCAAATACTAACTGGGAAATCGTTGACTTACCTTTTGAGGAATTTAAACGTAAGCGTTCGCTTAATTCAACCTTATACTCTAAAAACATAAGAACATTTGCCATCGTCGCTTATGGTCGTGATTTTACTGCAGATGTGTCTGTCTCCAAATTAGAGTTTTATTATTAACCACCATCACACAAATCAACGTCACTAAAACACTTACTAAATCACCCTAATTAATTCAAAAAGTAAGCTGCCTAACCCCTTTCAAAGGCTAGGCTTTATTGGTGCGCAAACATCAACTAAAGCCCTCTGTGCCGCAGTAGGCTCAACTAAGTGCGCAACCTTTGTTGTTACTTCTGCCACGATCTTCAATTGGCGCACCACCAACAGCTCACGCTTCCAACTAGTGGCTATTTCACCTTACATTGAGGGATTTGATCAACAACTTGCTTACCTAATGCCAACCTAAGTGCACGTTCCTCATCAACAACAGCTTGAGGGAACTGGCTCATGAAGCAACAGCAAACATTTTCATCAATCATAGTTCTAGGACCATGTGGATGAGCAATGTGACGATAAGGTGCATGGCTATGCCCATGCCCAGAATGGCTATGCCCTTCATCCTTTTGGTGAGAATGTCCATATGCATGACTATGATCATGCCCGTGATCGTGGCTATGTTTATGGCCATGTTCGTGATTGGACGCATGAGCTTCCGAATCAACTTCAACCTCCGGCTGGAATTCGGCATGGTGATGATGAACTGTCACTTCACCAGCAGCCAATCTAGATTGAAACTTCTCCATAAGACCATCGTTAACAGCTGGCTGAGATACCGTTTCTTCAATTCTCTCAATAAAGGTATTGATCACGTGAGACTGATCACGCAGGTAATCCGCCACATGGAAGCTTACGTCGGGATGATCAACAGCAACCTTATCAATATAGGCGTGAATACGACCAATTAACTTGCCTGAAAAAAGGAAATACGGGGCCACTACTATTTTCTTAAACCCAAGTTTCAATGCCATCTCTAAACCCCGGCCAACCGAGGGGAAAGTGACACCAGAGTATACTGTTTCGCACCAACCAAAACCCATATTTTCTGCCACTATGCGGGTTAGCTTGGTCACCTCTGCGTTAGCTAGTGCAACAGACGTGCCCCTACCAACAACCACCAGCATGGTGTCGTATAAATCACCCGGTTTTGGCATTTCAACTAGGTTAACAGCTTCCATAATTCTATGTTGGAAGGCCATAATCATTTCGTCATGCAAGCCAAGCTCCTTACCATACTTAATGGTAAGCGCAGGGTTTTTCTGCATATACGTAATTAATACTGACGGGATATCATTTTGCGCATGGGTCGCTGAAAACAACATACCAGGCACCGCATAAATATTAGTAATCCCTTTTGCAATCAAGCGATCCAACGCCATGTGAATATTGGGTGATGAATATTCTAAAAAGCCATATTCAACCTCTAGGTTAGGGAACCTAGCGCGCAATCCAGTCGCCAGCAGGCTGAACTCTTCTTCAGCAATTTTGGCTCGGCTACCATGACCGCAAATAATAATTCCAGAATTTTCGGGTAAAGAATTTAATAATGACATGAGAATCTCCTTAGGATGCAGATTATACAGCCAGACAGACAAGGTTAAACACTCGATGCGTCAGATAATTCTCCATATGCGCCGAGCTCAACCATTTAATATTTGCCGTAATCAGAACCGTAGCTGTCAAGACACTAACCAGCAATTAGCTTCCATTTATAATTGCATTAAATATGGGTATCAATTAGCTGGGGAGCTTAAATCAGTTGGCTTTTAAAAAATAGTTTTAATGGTCAAGTACTAGAAAATTTAAGCAAAAAAACGAGTTATAGGTGCGGAATTAAACTTTTTATACTTTTAAGTTTAACCCATTAGACGCTAACACTTACTTCGATCCTGCCAGTCTATTTAGCATCAAATATAGGCAAAACGTGCCATAAAAAGATTTAGGTTTAATTAAATCAGCCTACACCGCCTAATATCCCGCCAAAGTAATAAAAACTTATCAATCAACCATACAGCCCTAAAGTCTGGGTATTAGTTAAGACAATGGGTTTTGAATCTTTCTACTCGTAACAACACTACTTGGTCAACAACCCCTTTGGGGCACTCCCTGTTAGGAATGGGTTCATGTGTGAGAGACCAATAAATTTTCCCACGACATTAGTAAAAAAACTAAAAGATCAAACTAAGTAATGTGCACGTTAATTAGGCCTGTAGCCATGCCCAACTAGTGGCGCGTTTTTTGCAGACTCCAGTATAGGCAATAAACTGTCACTAGATAATTCCAAGGCTATCCAAACTAGGCCTAAATATTACGGTGCCACTAGGTCGGAAATTTGCATAACAATAGGGTTGATTTAGCCATTTTGGGGTACTTATTATGGACATGATTATTGGAACAAACGTGGCCTCTATAACAGCACAGAATCACTTAGAATCGTCACGAGCAGACATGGAAACGTCTATGGAACGCTTATCTTCTGGCAAACGTATCAACTCAGCCATGGATGATGCTGCTGGCTTAGCCATTGCCGGCCGTATGTCGGCGCAAGTAGAGGGCATGAATCTGGCTGTCAGAAATGCCAACGATGGTGTCTCTATGTTGCAAACAGCTGAGGGTGGCCTGGAGGAAACCACTGATCTTTTATTACGCATGCGCGAGTTGGCGGTGCAGTCTTCATCAGGCACCTATAACGCCACTGACAGAGCGGCGCTAGATAGCGAATTTGACGCATTAAAAGCTGAAATCACTCAAATTTCAGATCGTACAGACTTCAACGGCACATCTGTGTTGAACTCTTCCGCTACGGTAGATATTCAAGTAGGCACTGATACGGGTGATACTATTCCATTCACCTTTAAAGATATGGACGCGGCAGCTATTGGTAGTGGCGTAGCTACTACTCCAATTGTGGAGTCCACTGCCAGTTCAAGTTCATATAATGACGGTTCAACTGATGTTCAGGTATACACCACTAGCAGGTGGGTCGTAGCAGGTGAAAGTGCAAGTATAACCATCAACGGAAATACCTATACACAGGAATTTCTAGATTTAGGCAATAGTGCCTTGGTCGATTCCGAAGACACTTGGAGAGCCCTTGGAGATAAAGTGGTTGCCGGAAAAGGTGGTGCACAAAGCTTCATCGTGTCGGGAAATGCATTCAATTTAAGGGTCTGGGGAACAGCAGGACTGGCATTAGGCGTGGCCACAATAACAAGGTGGCACCACATTTGGCGGTGTGGATGGAGATGATATTTCAGTAGCCGACAATGCTGTTATAGCAATTCAGAGCATTGATAACGCCTTGCTGGAAGTGTCCAACTATCGGGGTGACTTGGGTGCTACGTCTAACCGGCTAATGCACACTGTTGATAACCTAATGAACCGTGTTGAGAACACCTCATCAGCTCGCTCACAAATCGAAGATGCCGATTTTGCGTCTGAGTCTGCCAACCTTGCTAAATCTCAGGTATTGCAGCAGGCAGGAACAGCCATGTTAGCGCAAGCTAATGCCACTGGACAAAGCGTAATGTCACTTCTGAAGTAACACAAACCTATGTGCCTAACTTTTGGTGATAGCATAGCTCTATGCTTATGTAGCAGATTTCCTAGGCCTTCTAGTGATTTTTTTAACCTTTCTTTTTATTTGCTTACTTTACAAAAATAAAAATTGTCACTTTTTTTGCCTATACTAAATTTATTAATAGATATTCTTATGTTCTGGTAATAAACTGACTCAAGGTAATCACAGGGCTCCGCTAACCTAGCCTTAAATTTACTGCATCCTTAGGGAAAACGTATATAAATAAGGTTAGTTTATCCGCTTCAGGACTACTTATCATGAGCATGGCTATTGGAACAAACGGAGCATCTATAACTTCGCAACGTCATTTAAAAAACTCACGAGCGGATATGGAAACGTCTATGGAGCGCTTGTCTTCGGGCAAACGTATCAACTCAGCTATGGATGATGCCGCTGGCTTAGCCATTGCAGGCAGGATGTCGGCGCAGGTAGAGGGCATGAGTATGGCTGTAAAAAATGCTAACGATGGCGTCTCTATGTTACAAACAGCTGAGGGAGGCCTAGAGGAAACCACTGACATTTTATTGCGCATGCGAGAATTGGCGGTACAAGCTTCATCAGACACCTACAGCGCCACTGACAGAGCAGCACTAGACAGCGAATTTGACGTATTAAAAGCTGAAATCACTCGAATTTCCGACCGTACTGACTTTAATGGCGCATCTGTATTGAACTCTACTGATAAAGTGGATATTCAAGTAGGCGCTGGCGATACTATTTCTTTCACATTTAGAAAGATGGGCTCGACATCTATTGGTTCAGTTACTAAAGAAACTGCTACAACAGGGGGCTCTTCAACTGCCCAATCACAGACTTTTGCCACTGCTTTGGTAGCAGGCCAGTCTGCTACTTACACTGTTGGCAATAATACATATACCCAGGCGTTTGTTGCCGGAGCATCAACGCCAGCTCTTGAGTCCAAAGCCACTTTGGACGCCTTAGCTAGTTTAGTTGCTACTGGTGAGGGTATGGATGTTACTAGTGGAGTTGCTGATGCTAGTGGCACAATACTTACATTCACCACGTTGGCGACAGCAGAATTAGGTGTAGCAAAAACGATGGGGCCTCCCCTTTCCGAAGGTGATTTTTTGACAAAAGCTAATTCAGTTTCAGCCATTAACAACATTGATGCAGCTTTATTGGAAGTAGCTAGTTATCGGGGAGATTTGGGTGCCACATCTAACCGCTTAACACACAAGTTGATAATTTAATGAACCGTATTGAGCATACGTCGGCCGCTCGCTCACAAATCGAAGATACAAATTTTGCTTATGAATCTGCAAGACTTGCTCAATCTCAGGTACAGCAGCAGGCAGGAACTGCGATGTTAGCGCAAGCTAACGCTTATGGCCAATTTGTAATGTCGCTGTTGAAGTAATGAAAGGGGATGGGCTGAAGCCTCAGCAATAACATGACTATATGATTATAGTACCGTTTGTTGTTGTGATAGAAAACGTTATAGTAAATCCACTAACTACTTCTCAAGCTAACCCTCAATTTTGATAGTTTCCCACCCCACTAGAGTGTATAAAAAGTAAATACACAAACTAGCCTGCGGTCTAAATTCAGTTTTATCACACTATTAATTACCCATATTCTTAGTCACTATTTGCGTGTCTTTAACCAAATATCGCCATGGGTTTTAGGCCACACATTAGGTAGATTTAGGTGTCAGGTTTAACCTGAGAATCTTTATAAATCCCTATTTTCCCAACCAAAGCTTTCTATACGCTCAACTTAACACTTAATTTAGTATAGGCACTTTTAAGGCCTGTAATAATCGATACTCTCATCAGCATATCTTACAACAAATAACAATTGGCATAACTCTTGCTTATTTAGCCTTGGGCAAAATTTGTTGTCATAAAAGCGGCAAATAAGTGCCGGTAGTTGGTCCAAAGGCTATTCTAATCCAGCCTTAAAAGAGTGCTTTTCAGACTAGGGCGCACCTTTAAATAGGATTGGTTTATCCACTTTAGGAGTATTTATTATGGGCATGGTCATTGGAACAAACGTTGCATCTATAACGTCGCAACGTCATTTAGAATCATCACGAGCAGAAATGGAAACGTCCATGGAGCGCCTGTCTTCTGGCAAACGCATTAACTCTGCCATGGATGATGCAGCTGGCTTGGCCATTGCAGGCCGGATGACGGCACAAGTAGAGGGTATGAACCTGGCTGTAAGAAATGCCAACGATGGCGTCTCTATGTTGCAAACAGCTGAGGGTGGCCTAGAAGAAACAACTGATATTTTACTGCGCATGCGAGAGCTGGCTGTACAGTCTTCATCAGACACCTACAACGCCACTGACAGAGCAGCACTAAACAGCGAATTTGACGCTTTGAAAGCTGAAATCACTCGAATTTCAGACAACACTGACTTTAACGGCACTAAGGTATTGGACTCTACCACTAAGGTAGACCTTCAAGTAGGCTCTGATACGGGCGATACGATATCATTCAAATTTCAAGGTATGGATGCAGAATCATTAGCTCGACCTGCTGTAGAAACTGCTGCCGCAGGCGGAGCCGGAACGACGACTCAAACACAGACCTTCACCACGACCTTAGTAGCAGGCCAACGTGCAACTTATACTGTGGGTGATAATACCTATACTCAGGATTTTGTTACCGATACAGATACTACTTTGGGAAATCTGGCTACTTTAGTCGCTAATGGCGAAGGTGCCAATGTTACAGCTGGAGTTGCTTCTGGTGGAGTAATCACATTTACAACACTGGCATCTGCTGCGTCAGGTGAGGGGAAAATATTGGGCCCCCCTCTTAGCGCAGAAGGTATTTCTACAAAAGCAGGTTCTGTTTCAGCAATAGATAAGATTGATGCAGCTTTATTGGATGTAGCTAATTATCGGTCAGACTTGGGTGCTACGTCTAACCGTTTAATGCACACCGTTGATAACTTAATGAACCGTGTTGAGAATACCTCAGCAGCTCGTTCACAAATCGAAGATGCGGATTTTGCTTCTGAATCGGCTAACCTTGCCAAATCTCAGGTGCTACAACAGGCAGGAACAGCAATGTTAGCGCAAGCTAATGCTTCCGGCCAAGGCGTAATGTCGCTCTTAAAGTAATGCAGAACATTATGGGCTGGAACTTTGGCCATAACCAGAACAGCAG
>CAJXEN010000014.1 GCA_913052465.1 uncultured Oceanospirillaceae bacterium | reverse complement strand
GACCTCACGCTCAGTCATAGAGGTACTAGCAAAGTTTGGTAGTTGCGCATATGCCCTAGATGCGACACCACACACATGGGCAACTCGGTCAATTTCTGCAGCAGATTTTATACTCCGCAAATGCAATACGTCACGACTAATATCTACCAGATCAAAGCCACTTGAGGCATATAAAGACTGTACTTGCTGCTGCGGCATGCGTAAGTGAGTCTCGCGGCCAAGGGTCATGCCTAAGCGACCAAATCGCTTGGGTAGTTCAGCCAAGGTTTGGCTCAACAAACTTACCCCATCATCTTCTGGGAACGGCGACGGCCAAGTGCGCACATCGTCTACCCATGTAGCACTCATTCCAACAATACCTATGGTTGGAATGACTGCTATGGGTTTACCTGCTGCGGGTAAGATCAAAAACCAAGGTCGCGTGGGGCTTTGCCAAAACTGGGTAAAGTATCCAGAAAAATACCGCACGTTAGTTTCTGTAGTCAGTAACATGCCATCTAAATTAAGCTTTCGCATGACTGCCTGAGCGCGCGCCATGCGCTGTTCAAACTCATCTAAAGGGAACTGCCGCTGGGCTGCTTGCGTTAATGTATATTGAGTCATTCTATTTACCTTGATCTGCTCACAATCGTGTTATGCACCAAAAACCAATTGCTGATACAGCTCTGGATCAGTGGCACCCTCAGTACCTAAAACCAACACTCGGCTTTGTTTATTAAGCCCTAAATCGTCTCGCCATTGCGGATGTTGCCCTGCAATTAAACAGGCTGCCAATCCTGCGACAGCAGATTCCCCAGCTTCAATACTTGGGGTATGTTGCTCCAATGCCTGCATACATGGCGCTACTGAATTTTCACTTACGGTAATAAAGTCATCCGCACCTTGGTCTAATACGTGCCAAGCAATGTGAGAGACCTCACCACACGCAAGGCCTGCCATTACAGTTTCTAAGTCACCTTCAACGACTTTGAGCTCGCCAGCCTTAGCACTTTCTTGTAAACAATTGGCTGCTTCTGGTTCTACAACAATAAAACGAGGCCTTTGTTCTGCCCATAAATCCCAAAAATAACCACATACAGCTGCAGCCAAACCACCTACTCCCGCTTGTATAAACACATGAGTAGGGATTTCACCCTCAAGCTGCTCTACTAACTCTGCCAACATTACCGTATAACCTAGGGCAACATTGGCTGGAACTTCTGTGTACCCCTCGTAGCTGGTATCAGAAATAATAACGCGGCCATACTGTGCTGCATCCGCAGCGGCTTGACGCACAGATTCGTCATAATTGCCGGTGATTCGAATGACCTTAGCAGCATAAGCTTCCATCGCTTGTTGGCGGCCAGCAGAAACATCTCTGTGGATATAAATAATACATTGGCAACCAAACATTTGTGATCCCCAAGCCACTGATCGGCCATGGTTACCATCCGTAGCACAGCTTACCACCACATCTTTTAGTTGATCTTTATATTGGCCTGATAATAGCTGCGCCATCGTTGGCTCTTCACCATACAAACTCCCTAGGTGCTGTTGTAGAAAGCGTGTCACTGCGTATGCACCTCCCAGAGCTTTAAAGCTTTTTAAACCAAAGCGGGTACTTTCATCTTTATAATAAATTTTATCTATATTGGCTTCTTCGGCCATAGCCGTAAGAGAGTATAAATCTGTGGCTTGGTAATTTGGCCAACTAGAAATAGTCTCTAAAGCCTTTTTAGCTTTGTTTACACTCAGTATAGCTTGGCGTTGTGGGCCATAAGCAAGCGCTGCATCGGCTCGTTCATTGTGAAAAAAACCTAAGTGGCCAGGCAATACGGCAGTTAATGATGACATCTAAACAACTCCAAAAAAATTAATTAAATAACTAGTTACGGCTTGGCCACATGGCCTGCGCAACACCGGCTGCAATTAACGCAATACCCACTAACCCTTGTGGGCCCATGGCTTCGCCGAATAAAAACCACGCCTGTATTGCTACTGCAGGCGGTACTAAATAAAACAAACTACCCACTTTTGTGGCAGCACCTTGGCGCATCATAATCATCAGCAACAACACTGCACCAATAGACAAGGCCAGTACTTGCCAAGATAAGCTAACAACAAACTGCCATTGCCAATCAACAACACGTGTTTCAAAGGCGAACGCAATAATGAGGCTAAACACCAGTGCTGCCGCATACTGTAGCCAAATGGAGGTCAGGTGATCTACACCATGGCAATATTTCTTTTGATATAAGGTACCAAAAGAAATTCCCAACAATGCAGTACCTACCAATACTGGCGCCCAGCCTGAAAAGCCGTCAAAAATGGTACTGGCATCTATAGCAAACTGCTCGCCTAGAACAAAGTACAGCCCAGCCAAACCCATCACCAAACCCAACCATTGCCGTTTAGACACCCTCTCATCTAACATGAGCCCTGCAAACAACGCCATGGTTAGTGGCTGTAAACCAATCACCATCGCACTTAAGCCAGCTGGCATGCCTAACGATATAGCCTTAAAAATACCACCTAAATAAACCCCATGTAACAACAATCCAACCACCATGCAGTGAACGGCCAACCGCCAGTTAGAAGGCCAGTGGCTGTTCATCAATTTAGTGATGACCCACAGCGCTATGAGGGCTAAGGCAAATCGATAGCTTAGTAAAGTAAATGGCTCGGCATAAGGCCGGCCTAATTTAGCCACTAAAAAACCAGTACTCCAAACCCATACAAATATCCACGGCATTAGGCGAACGAAGGCGCTATTTAAGGATAAAGACATAATGATTATTAGGCTGACTATTTAGCTGCCTATCTTGTCACACGCTTGGGTTTTATCACAATACCTATTCCGATCCAATTGGATATGGATTGAATTAAATTTATCATTGTGCATTCACAATGTCGTTTTTCATCAACATAAAAGTCCTCATGGATAAACGGCCATTTAACAGCGCAACATTGCATTAATGTAATACTTAACAAAGTTGCTAACATAACGCTTATCCTCCTTATCATTCTTTGCTTTTATATTACTGCAGGATAATTTTTGGTGGCACAAAAGCGGTCACTTCTGGGCAATGGCCAACAAACTTTTCCACCTCTACCAAACACGTTAAAGCACCGGGACCCTGCCCTATCTCAGACGTTGGCAAATCTCTGGTAAGGGTGTTCGGATTGCCATGTTTGCAACAATTTTCATCACCGAGCCAATCAGGGTCATACCAAGCACCGGTGGCCATCATAAGTACATTTTTACGCACGCCTGGGTCTATCTCAGCTGCGCTCACACAAGAGCCACGGTGATTAAAAATGCGTACTGTACTGCCTTGTGTAATGCCCCGTTCGGCTGCATCTTGTGGATTAATACGGCAAGGTTCGCGGCCATTAATTTTACCAGCCCTACTATAGGACCCATGATCCAGTTGGCTATGGAGCCGCCGTGCTGGCTGGTGTGTAATCATATGTAATGGATGTGTTTCAGCTGCGGCACATCCAAGCCACTCTTTGGGTTCACACCATATTGGGTGACCTGGAAAGTCAGACAAGCCAAAACCTGCTATTACTTCACTATATATTTCTATGAGGCCAGAGGGGGTTGTTAGTGGATTTTTATCAGGGTCCTGACGGAACGCCTCGAGTAACACACTAGGGCTCGTTGGATCAGTTAGTTTAATAAAACCACTATCGATAAAGGATTCATAATCAGGCAATTCAAAGCCAAGTGGTTTGAGACGACTGGCACTTCTTTTATAGATATCTTGAAGCCACTCTTGCTCATTTTTACCTTCAGTAAAAGCGTCTTTCAGATTGATGTCACCATCAGGACCACAACAAAGGCGTTCTGACAGGGCTGCAAAAATGTCATGATCGTTATAAGCTATCCCATGCGGGGTTGCTGCTTGCCGCATAGCTATCAAATAATCATCTCGAGGTGATGCACCAAGGTCGTTACGCTCTAGCGCAACAGTTGCTGGTAAAACGATGTCCGCATGGCGGGCTAACGGCGTCCAAAAAGGTTCGTGTACAATAACAGTCTCAAGGTTGTTCCATACCCTACGCAACCTGTTAAGGTCTTGATGATGATGAAACGGATTACCACCCACCCAATACGCTAACTTTATATCAGGGTAAGTTCGTGTCATCCCATCGTATTTATAAGTCCCTCCTGGGCAGTCAAGCATATTAGCAATTCTAGCCACGGGAATATAACTATCAATCGGGTTAGTACCTGTTGGAAACGCAGCCCATGGCGCCTTTGAACGATGACTGCCCACACCATTTACTGCTCCTAGACCCAACCCAAAGCCACACCCAGGCTTGCCAATACTACCTATAAGGGACGTTAGCACAACTAACATCCAATAAATGTGTTCAGCATTTTGCTGCCGAGTTAAAGACCAACTGGCATTAATTATAGTGGGTACTTGAGTTATACGGCGGGCCAAGGTCAAAATAGTTTGTGTTGGAATTCCAGTAATTTGTGATGCCCAAGACGCATCCTTAGGTTGACCGTCAGTGACTCCGTTCAAATAGGGCAAAAATTGGTCAAAGCCAATGCAATACCGATCAATAAAATCGGTATCATGCCAGCCGCTTTCAACAATGGTATGAGCTAGTCCAAACATTAAAGCAACATCGGTATTAGGTTTGATGGAAATCCATTGAGCGTTTAATTCTAGCGCCATATCAGATCGATCCGGACTGATATTAATAAACTCGACGCCCACATTTTTCGCCTCAAGCATCTCCTTAGCTTGGCTATGCCTGCCTGTACCACCAGCGTTAACCTGACTATTACGAGGCGCCATGCCACCAAAGGCCACTACAAGTGCTCCACTTTGAGCAACCGAACGCCATGACGTATGCGCTAATAATAACTCGCTCATTGAGCCAACAACGTGAGGCATAATCACTTCTGCTGAAGCGTAACTGTGGGTGTTCCTAGAGACTGTACAGCCGCCAAACAAGTTCATAAACCGTTTTAACTGACTCTGTGCGTGGTGAAACCTTCCGGCACTAGCCCAGCCATATGACCCACCATAAATGGCTGAGTTATCAAATTGATCACGAACTCGATTTAATTCACTTGCTACTAAATCCAGGGCTTGATCCCAACCAACCTTAACGAACTCATCCTTACCGCGAGCCGCCCTATCACTAGACACGCCATGTTCCAAAAAACCACGCCTGACCATGGGTGAATCAATACGGCACGGCCCTGAAAGGGTCTCCAGCATTGAATCTCCAATTGGAGAAGGGTTGGGATCTTCTTCAAAAGGGTGCAGGGCCGTAGGGGTGCCATTATCACTTTCAACGCGATAAGTGCCCCAATGAGTGGATGTTAGGGTACCTTTTGTCATGTGGCATTAAGCTCTTTAAGTGGAATAATCTGGTTTTTTATCCATGGGAAATAGGCCATATTAATTAGTAGTGCTAGTAGTAAACCCATGCACATCTTCCTAACTGGTTGTTAAATTTAGCCTTTTATAAACTAAGCTAACCAGCATTTTTGGGTTTGTATTTCTGCTCTAGTTTCATTGCTGCATAGGCAGCCGGTATGGAAATAATGAGAAAAAACAGACCTACAAGCGTCATTGGCTCTAGGTACTTGTAATGGCTGTTTGAAAAAATATTCGCTGCATTAAATAGCTCAACAACCGTAATGGCTGACAGTAGCGGTGTTTCTTTAAACATAGTAATTAAGTAATTAGCCAGCGGGGGTATCATCGGAGGGATAGCCTGCGGCAGAATAACATGTCTCATAGTTTGATAAGCGTTGTAGTTCAAAGCACGAGAAGCTTCCCACTGCCCCTTGGGGACATTTTCAATACCAGCACGGTAAACTTCTGAAGTATAAGTACTGAAGTGTATGCCTAGGCCAATAACACCAGCCACAAAGGGTGATAGGAATATTCCAAAGTCTGGCAGCACATAAAATAGAAAATATAATTGCACCAACAAAGGGGTGCGGCGTATGCACTCTGAAACCCAATACGACGTTTTAGCAATAATCCACGTTTTAGACATTTTTAAAAGCGCTAAAAATAATCCTATGACATAGGCTAGTAATGCACCTACCAAAGAGGCCTGCACGGTAACAATAAGCCCATCCAACATGGAGGGTAAAACCTCATAAACAACTTGCCAACTCCATTCCATGAGTTAGCCCTCCTTTGCAGTGATCGTGTGCCGACCTTTGGAGAACTTGCGTTCAACAAGCTTGGTAAACCAAACCAGCACCGATGAGATGATGAAGTAGATCACGAGGATAACCAAAAATGGCTCTAGAGTTAGGGCAGTCTGAACCCGAATAATCTGTGACATAAAGGTCAAATCTGAAATAGTAATTAAAGAAGCTACAGCTGTAAGCTTGAGTAATTCAATGAGAAGATTACCAAAAGTTGGAATCATCACAGGAATGGCCTGGGGAATAAGTACGTATCGAAAACGCTGGTAGTTGGTGTAATTAAGCGCCAGCGCAGCTTCGTGTTGACCTTTACTGACCGACAGCACGGCGCTGCGAACAACCTCCGACCCATAACTTCCTAAATTGAGGCCACAGGCCAAGATTCCCGCCAACAGTGGCGGGAATGTCACGCCAAATAGTGGCAGCACATAGAACATGAAGAACATCTGTACGATGGCCGACGTGCCACGGAAAAACTCCAGATATACAATCGCTGCTACCCTAACTATGCGCAGACTAGAAAACCTTGCAAGTCCAACAACAAATGAGATGATGAGTGCAAGTACCGCACTTGCGAGTGTCAGCTCAATAGTCGTAATGGTGCCTTGTATTAATATAGGGGAGTATTCGAGAATTTGTTCCATATTTTACCACCTGAGGATACAGCCCTCACTCTAACGAGGAGAACCGTATCCGGTTTTTAGACATTAGTAACGACTAGATGGTTTTAGTTGCCTGGGCAAAAATCGTCACGTTTAACAGCTAATGTTGCTGCTGCAGAAAAGCCATAAGGCTCAACAATTTTAGCAAACTCACCACTGGACTTAAGTTCAGCTAAAGCTTGATCGTAAGCATTACGAAATTCAGTGTCATCGCTGTTAAATGCTGCACCAGCACAGCCCATTGGAACACCCATTACAGGCATTATAAGTTCAAGACTAGGGTCGTTAAAATTTTTCAACAAATCAGCCGTTCCCAGACCAGATAACGCAAACACATCAACGCGACCCTGTTGCAGCATCTTGATACCACTTGGTGGATCAGTCATAATTTTGATCTGATCCTTAGACACACCGCGCTCCAATGCATAGGCTTCTTCCGCACAGCCGGCACACGTAGTCATTGTCACATCTTTGTTATTACCAATATCTTCATAGGTTAAAATATTGAATGGGTTTCCCTTTTTTACAGCAAAAGCTTCTGCGCCACATAGATCAGGTTCTGAATAAATGATGGACTCACAACGCTTAGGCTTAATGTAGAGGCCAGAGGTAGCCATATCAACTCTTCGGGCCATCAATGCAGGGATCATGGCACCGTAGCCAACAACCTTGGCTCGCAGTTCAGGTACACCTAACTTTGCCATGACTGCACGAGCTACATCAGGCGCAGCGCCAGTGACATAGCCGTCACCTTTGATGTCACTGTAAGGTGGTTCGTTAGCAACTGCTACAGTGGCATATCCTTGCTCACGCAAATCTTCCAACGTGCCAGCTGATACTGTAGATACGGCACCCATGCATAAACCTGCACTAATGACTGTTAACGCAAGCGCACGCGAGCAGTTTTCTAGCTTTAATCTAATCATATGACTTCCTTTTTGATAGTTATTGTTGGTGCTTTAGACAAAGGTGACTACCACCATCATCTTGTTAAATTGGTAAATCTAAGCGATGTCTTTGATGAATTTTTTCAGAAAATTCCGTGTCCTTGGTTCTTCCGGGGTAGTAAATATCTTTTCTGGATGACCAGATTCAACAATTTGTCCCTTGTCGAAAAACAAAACACGATCAGCAAATTCTCGAGCAAAGTTCATTTCATGAGTCACCGTCAACATCGTTGTATCTGTATCTGCAGCCAGCACTCTCAATACATTGAGCACTTCGTCTACAAGTTCTGGATCAAGTGCCGATGTCACCTCATCAAACAACATAATCTTTGGTTCTAACGCCAAAGCCCTTGCAATGGCAACACGCTGCTGTTGTCCACCTGAAAGCTCATGGGGGTAGTGCTTGGCCTTTTCTTCAAGCCCAACCAGCGCTAATAGCTTCTGTGCCTTAACCGTTGCATCGACTCTGTCTGTTCCTTTCACCAGAACTTGTGGCTCAACAATGTTGGTAATTGCATCTAGGTGAGGAAATAAGTTGAACTGTTGAAATACCATACCAACATTTTCACGCATCTGATGAAGGTGTTTTTCACTGGCAGCTACTAGCCCACTGCCAGTTTGCTGGTGCCATAAATAGTCTTCATTAATTACCACGTGTCCAGAGTCAATGGTCTCTAGGGTCATCAAAATTCTTAAAATAGTGGTTTTACCCGAACCACTGGGGCCAATAAGAGCAATCTTTTCACCCTTATTAACATGCATATCAAGATTTTTCAGTACCTGAAGATCACCAAAAGACTTGGACACATTTTGAAATTCTATGATCTTTTCCATACAAGGTTCTCGTTAGCTCAAGGCCTATATAGTCCCGGAGGTATAATAAAATTTTAGGTAATAGCCTTGGCTATTATTACTCTTGGTCAGGTAAATTTATTAAGGGCAAACTAAAATGCTGATCAATTTACCATTCTATTGATCTCAGCAGAGACAGCACCAAATGCCCTTGCTATTACCTTTTGCTTTGCGATTATCGTGCCAACTTAAAAAACCCTATAAAACACAGCTACAACTAAAAATTACTCAATAAATTAACGAGTTACGCACCATAAGAGATGCATTTCAAATTAATGGTAAAGACATTTGCACAAATTTAGTGCGCGCAATGTCACTTTTTTTTGCTTACCACCTGATTGAGGGGCAAGCCAAATGGTGGGTCTAATGTGGTTAACTTTAACTAGGGTTTTCATTGTTGTTATTTTTTTGAACTATATTTAACAATTAGGTTAGCAGTATTTTATGGCACATATTGATCACAACTTGGCTACAAATGAGCATATTTACCAAAAACACACTTTACTCTGATGCAACCTGAGCAATATACTGATAACTAGTCAATTATAAAGACAGTGAGCTGAAGAGAATCAGATGAAAACTTGGGATCAAAGTGATCGAAAAATATTACATTTATTACAAGAAAATTCGCGCGAAAAACTAGAGTCCATTGCTTCCGAAACAGGATTATCGGTGGCCACAGTTCAAAGACGGATAAAGAATTTCAGATCAGATGGTGTCATCGAACACGAAACAGCAATAATTTCTCAAGAGGCTGCTGGATATACCATGACATTTCTCATTTTTGTTGAAATGGAACAGGAAAAATCATATCAACTTGATGCATTTTGCAAGAAAGTTAAATCAGAGCCTCAAGTTCAGCAGTGTTATTACATTACTGGCGAGGCTGATTTTGCCTTGGTTGTGTTGGGAAAAGACGTGGCCGATTTTGAAAAACTCACCCACCGTTTATTTTTTGAAGATAGTAATGTTAAGCGTTTTCGCACTTCAGTAGTCATGAACCGAACCAAAACGGGAATGACGGTGCCCATAGATTGCGAAGCGAAAGAAGTATGGTGTTAATCAGTTAACAGCTTAGCAACATTTTTTGTTTGTCGAACACCTGCGTGCCAGCATGCTAGTGATCTATCCATTGTGTTTTTTTTCAATCCTTGTAACATCAACAACAGCCCTTGGCTTTGTCTGTTTTTTTTAAAAAAAACATAATTCTATTAAATAAAATAGAGACTCTTATGATAAATCTTATCAAACGTGGCGTACTTTTGAGCTGTGTCGCAGGTTTGGCTTTTGCGGGACAACATGCTTTAGCTTCAACGCCTGACAAAACCTATAATTTAACCATTTTGCATACTAATGATAACCACGGCCGTTTTTGGCCCAACCGTAACGGCGAGTATGGCATGGCAGCGCGTGCTACGTTAATTCAAAGTATTCGTGATGAAGTGGCTGGTAACGGCGGTCACACATTACTCTTGTCTGGCGGTGACATTAACACCGGGGTGCCAGAATCTGATTTACAAGATGCCGAACCCGATTTTAAAGGCATGAACTATATGTCTTATGATGCCATGGCCCTTGGTAACCACGAATTTGATAATCCAATTTCTGTTTTACGCCAACAACATGACTGGGCTCGCTTTCCATTTTTATCGGCTAACATATTAGACAAAGAAACAGGCATGCCTTTATTTAAAAGCCATGAGATGTTTGACTTAGATGGTCTTAAAGTCGCAGTCGTTGGTTTTACTACTGAAGATACAGTGCGTATAGGTAACCCTGAGTTTTTAGGCGGCTTAGAGATTCGCTCCCCAGTTGAAGTTGCCAAACAAATCGTGCCTGAATTGGCAGCAAATAGCGACCTAGTAATTGCCGTAACTCACATGGGTCATTACCGCTTTGGTCAAAACGGTGGCAACGCCCCTGGTGACGTGAAGCTAGCTAAAGCAGTAGAAGGGTTAGATGTTATTGTTGGCGGCCATAGTCAGACTGCAACGTTTACCCCAGACGTGCAAAACAACACTTTGATTATACAGGCCAAAGAATGGGGAAAGTACGTTGGTCGGTTAGACTTACAAGTACGTAATGGTGAGATTTCTGTTGTTGACTACAAGTTAATTCCAGTTAACTTAAAGAAAAAAGTAGTGATCGATGGCGAAAAATTACGTGTTTTTATTGACCAGGAAATCGTTGCTGATGAGACCCTTCAGGCCATTCTTGAGCCTTACCAGAACCAAGGTCAAGAGCAGTTAATGCAAGTTGTGGGTAATGCTGATGACATATTTGTAGGCGCTCGCGAACAAGTTCGCACTAGCGAAACTAACCTGGGCAACTTAATTGCTCTTGCGCAGATGGCCCGAGTACAGGCTGATATAGGTATCATGAACTCTGGTGGTATTCGTGCCGACATGCCAGCCGGCGACATCACCTATAAAGACGTACTTACAGTTCAGCCTTTTGCTAACACCGTAGCTTACGTTGATTTAACTGGTGCAGAACTAATGCCTTACCTAGAAGTAGCTGCTAACAAAGAAGCTGGCAGTGGCGCCTTTGCACAGTTCGCAGGCGTAGAGATCACCATGAATGGTAGTAACATAGCTAGCGCCACTGTTGCTGGAAAGTCGGTTGAAGCAACAACAACCTACCGTGTGGCGATTAATGCCTACATGGCTTCTGGTGGTGACGGCTACCCACGTTCATCTGATCGTGCTAACTTTGTCAACTCTGGTTTTGTAGACGCTGAAGTTCTTAAAGATTACATCTCAAGCCATAGCCCGTTAAAGGTTGCTGACTTTGCCGCAAAAGGCGACGTTACCCGTAACTAAACCTGCACTCAGCCGTTTGTCATATCAAGGGTTGGCAGCAAGCCTTTGATATGACAGCATAAGGCCTGCCTCTTAATTGACGCAGGCCTTTTTATGCACAGGACTGTCCGTATGGCACTATAGTATTGATGTCAAACTGCAGCCATTATGGAACCTTCATGTCAGCCTACCCACAAACACAAATCTTAGAAGCTCTTAATCTATACCTAACAGAATTCCCTTTACCTGAAGACTTGTGGGTGTTTGCCTACGGTTCATTAATGTGGAACCCAGAAATGCAAGTTATTGAAATCCAGCAAGGTAAAGTTCACGGCTTACAACGTGGTTTCAATTTATTGTCTACGGTTCACCGAGGCACACAAGAGTTGCCAGGATTAGTATTATCGCTGCGTAACGGTGGCCACTGCGAGGGGTTAGCATTTCGAATAGCGCAAACATCTAAACAGGAAGATTTTAAAAACTTGTGGTTACGAGAAATGGTAACTATGTTTTATCGGCCTCATGTGTGCCAAGTGACAACCCCTAATGAAACCATCGATGCCATTACCTTTGTGGCAGATCAACAACACGAACAATACGTAGAATTTGATGCTGCTCAATGTGCCAGTATGATACGCCAAGCCCATGGTGATCGTGGTAGCAATATGGATTATTTTAACAACACCTCCTCTCATTTAAAAAATCTCAGCATCTATGATCCAATATTTAGTGACATCAGCGCGCACTGGGCCTACTAACGCTGTATTTTAGGTGGCACTTTTTCCAACTGATAGATGGCCTCACCCACATGTTCTAATTGGTCTTGCAACAGAGCTTGAGCGTCGTAAATGCCGCGATTGTAATAAAACGGTCCTAAGGTATTACTAATAAAATCCAGTAAAAACTGGTTTCAAAACTGCTTAATTCTCGGTCTAATTCAGCATCAAAATAATTCTGTAGACGACCTACTAAATTGGCACTTTATTCAGCGTTAAATTTAATACTCATAGACTGGATCCCGTTTTTCAATGGTGTTGATGATGTAAATAAACCATGGCCTTTAGAATTGGGTCACTATCCGTTGTAGGCCATTTAGTTGCATAAGTAGCATTGTCTGCTAGCCTAAAAAAAATCTTATCTATTTTCGATCTATGCGGCGTAAAATGACATGACCAAAGTAATTTCATTATACGACTACCCAAAATCTTCAGCTTTTTATAGAGTTCGTATCGCATTAAACTTAAAGGGCCTAACTTATCAAAAAGTTAACGTGTATTTGCTCAAAAAGGATCAAACAAGCGATTTTTATATGTCAACTAACCCGCAATGCTTAGTGCCAAGTTTGTCTGTGGGAGACCAAATTATTACCCAATCTATGGCTATAATAGAATAGTTAGACGAAATTTACCCTCAACAACCCCTATTACTAGTAGACCCCATAAAGAAGGTTCAGCTACGAGCACAAGCTTATACGATTGCCTGTGATACCCACCCTCTAAATAACCTAAGAGTACTCAATTATTTAGTGAGTTTTGTGGGTCACAACAAAGTAGAAAATATGGCATGGTATCAACCTTGGATAAAGTTAGCGTTTAGCCTAATAGAAACTTACCTTTGTTACACAGCGCAATTTAATCAAGCCAATTTATTAGAGTGTTGTTAGTGCCGCAAGTATTTAACGCCAGCCGTTTTGAACTTGACATGGATCTCTACCCAAACATAAACCAACGTGTTTTATGGTGCAACCGACAAGCTGCATGTGCGCAGGTTCATCCCGATAGTTATACCTAATGAGTTATACCTAATGGGTTCTTGTAAAAAAAGGGTTATTCCATTCCTTTCCATGAGCAGGATTAGAGGGTACCCAGCGGGCCAACATTAGCGACATAGCCGCCATTATTGCACCCAGAATAAATACCCATGAAGGTGATACTAACCACAAAAGTCCCATTAAAGCTGGCAATAAAACGGCTGCTATATGATTAATAGTAAATGAAACCCCCGCTGTAGAAGCCATATCGGCTGGGTCTGCAATTTTTTGAAAATAGGTTTTTTGAGCAATAGCCATGGCAAATAATACGTGGTCTAACATATATAAAGCCACCGCTATGGGTGCCCAATCCACCACACTATAGGCCAAAAAAACCAATATCAATCCAGTATATTCTAAAGTTAAGGCCCGTTTTTCGCCCCACTTAGCCACTAGGCTACCTATTTTTGGTGCCAACCACATACTTAAAAGGCCATTAGCTAAAAACATTAAAGCCACGTCATCGGCACCAAACCCAAACCGCTCCACCATCATTAGTGCCGCAAATACGACAAAAATTTGCCGGCGACCGCCACCCATAAATACCAAGGCATAATAAAGGCCATAACGTTTACGTAATACCAGTTTTTTAGTTTGTGGAACTTTAGATTCATAACGAGGGAACAGTACTAATGCCAGTAGAGCAATAACCACAGTGACACTGCCACCAAACATATATACCCATGCCACGGGTAGTTCAAACACCTGTAGCGCCAGCCACACCCAACCGTAAGCCAATAAAGAAGACGCTGCTCCAATAGACATTAAACGCCCTAATTGAACAGGCGCTTCTTCTTTGGTAAACCACTGTAAGGCTAACGATTGTTTAACAGTTTCGTAATAATGGAATCCTACAGACATCAACATGGTAGTCACTAACAACCCAGTAAAGCTAGGCAGCCAGCCTGTTAGAGCTGTGCCTACACCAAGCATCAACAAAGACAAAATAGCCAAGCGTTGTTCAGCAATTACGATCAGTAAAAACACCACCCCAAAGGCCAAAAACCCAGGTACTTCACGCCAAGATTGTAAAACGCCAATATGGGCACCGTTTAAACCACCTTGCTCTATGGCAAAATTGTTAAATAAAGCCATCCAAACACCAAAACTAAAGGGCATAGCAAACGTCATCAGCTTAAGCAGGCCAATTTGACTAGGCGCCCTACCTAAACTTAACAGTGAAAAGTTCATTATCCATAGCTACCTTGTGGCAAAGAACAGCGAGTATAGCCTATAGCCTATTGTTTTGATCAAAGGTTTAACTAACCATTTACCTGTGTCCTTAACTGGCCCAATTGTAAAGCGCTAGTGTGCCCACATATAATAAGCTAGGTCTAACTTGATGAGTACGACATGACTGCAGACAAAACCGCTACCTCTAGCAACACCACAACCCAAGAGAAAATGAAAGAAACACCCGCCCAAAAACAGGATCTACGCCTATTGATGCGGTTATTACCTTTTATTACACCTTATAAAAAAAATGGTACTAGGTGCTGCTTTAGCCTTAATCGTTACCGCTGGCGTATCACTTGCTATGGGGCAAGGCATTCGCCTTCTCATAGACCAAGGCTTTGACTCCAGCGACCCAAGCCTGCTCAACCAGGCTATGTTGATACTGGCTGTTATTACGCTACTTATGGCCGCAGGCACGTTTACACGTTTTTATCTAGTGTCTTGGTTGGGCGAACGGGTGAGCAACGATGTGCGTTTAGCTGTATTTAACCACCTGCTAACCCTTGATCCCAACTATTTTGAAGTAAACCGTAGTGGTGAAATTAATGCCCGACTAACGACCGACACCACATTATTGCAGTCGATTATTGGGTCTTCTATATCTATGGCGCTGCGCAATAGTCTCACCTTTGTAGGCGGGTTGGTAATGATGCTTATTACCAACCCTAAATTAGCGCTCATTGTTTTGGCTAGCGTGCCCTTAGTGATATTCCCCATGATTCTTTATGGTCGAAGGATACGCAAGCTGTCTCGTTTGAGCCAAGATAGAGTGGCCGATATAGGCACTTATGCTGGCGAAATTGTACAGAACATAAAAATTGTCCAAAGTTTTACTCGTGAGTCAGAAGAAACCAAAGCCTTTGGCATAGAAGTAGAAAAAGCCTTTAACGTCGCCAAAAAACGCATACTACAGCGCTCTATCCTCATTGTTGTGGCGATGACGCTGGTATTTACTGGCCTTTCCAGCATGATCTGGGTTGGTGCTCAAGATGTTGCAAGTGGCCTTATCAGCTCTGGCGAACTTGCTGCGTTTATTTTTTATGCCCTAATGGTGGCTATGGCTGTGGCTACTATTTCGGAAGTTTATGGAGAGTTACAGCGGGCCGCAGGTGCCACAGAACGTTTACTAGAATTACTGGCTGAACAACCCCAAATAAGCACCGCTAAAGTGGCAATGGCATTACCTGATGGCCCTTTGGCATTATCTTTTGATAACGTAAGCTTTAACTACCCTTCTAGGCCAGACCAACCCGCCTTAGAGAACATAACGTTTAGCGTAACAGCAGGCGAAACAGTTGCTATTGTCGGACCTTCTGGTGCAGGTAAAAGCACCTTATTTGAACTGTTGCAACGTTTTTATGACCCCACAAGTGGCAACGTTATCGTGGCTGATCACAATATAAAGCAACTCAAACCACAAGATCTACGTAGCCATTTAGGTTTGGTTCCCCAGCAGCCTACATTATTTAGTGCAGATGTTGCTCATAACATTCGTTACGGTGATCCCAGTGCTAGCCAAGAGAAAGTAGAACAAGCCGCTCAAAAAGCCTATGCTGATGAATTTATTGCTAAATTACCTGAGGGTTACGAAAGTTATTTAGGTGAACAAGGTGTTAGGCTGTCAGGCGGGCAAAAGCAGCGTATTGCCATTGCCCGTGCTATGCTCAAAGATCCATCCATGCTGTTATTAGACGAAGCTACAAGCGCCTTAGACGCCAACAGTGAACACAAGGTTCAAGCGGCATTACAAGAGTTAATGCAGGGCCGCACTACCCTCATTATTGCCCATCGTTTAGCAACGATCATGCATGCTGATCGTATAATGTTATTTAACGAAGGCAAACTAGAAGCTCAAGGTTGCCATGAAGAGCTCATCGCCTCATCTGCGCTATACAAACGTTTAAGCCAATTACAGTTTAATCACTGAGGTAACCCATGGCCACTAGTACGCGTCCGTCCCTTGCCGCTGTCAATAGTCTGTTACGGGATGGTTACTGGGATCGCACCGAAATAATCACCATGGCAGATGGTTCACAACGGGTACGTAAGCAATCGAAGGGGTACCATTCTGCAGGCCCATGGGGTATGGACAACTTGCGGGCTGAAGCGCTGTACCTGCAAGATTTAGAACCCCATTTAATCGACTTATTCCAACGTCTTATTGCCTCATGGGAACAACCCGCACCGGGTTACGACATGTCTTATAAGAAAGAATATGTGGATCTAGGTCAACTGGCACGAGCTAAGGCATTTAGTCAGCAGCAGGCAGATGAGTTTCAAAGCCATTTAGGCAAACGCGTTTTTGGGCAATTGCACACGTTATCTAACACCACATGCAGTTTGTCTGCTAACATTTTAGACACCTTAAAAAAAGCCGCACATACTATCGCTTCATCAGCTCATTTAGATTGTTTATTAACAGACCAACTCACTATAAATAGCCAAGGTTGTCGCCCACTTTTAACTAACATCACCCGTCTTGAAAATCAGAGGCATTTGTTACAGGCCGTTGATAACCAACCTAAAGTTAGGCTTCATGGAGACTTATTTCTAGAAAACATATTACTACCTAGGTTTTCTTCGCTTAAACAGTGGCCCACACAGTTGGTGTTAATTGACCCTGTATCTGTTGCCGGTATCAGCACAGGCCATCCGCTATTTGATTTAGTAAAATATGAATCTTATGCCTGCGGAGAGTTACCAGCCATGCGTCGCGGGCATGTCCACATCACCGGAATGAAGCAGGTCAATACCCAACAACTTGGCTTTGCCGTTGATTGGAGTCATGCAGACATGAAAGCCTATACGCAGATCAACTGGCACAGTTATTTAAGACAATCATATGTAAAGCATTACGGCAAGGTAGATGAGGCGATGTACGCTTTATTAGAGGCCTATTTTGCAGCTGCAATGGTTACTTGCACTCAGGGTGTTGAGCAACAAGCAAGAGCCTTGAGGGCTTTGTTGAGCTTAGAGCGCGCTCTTTTATTACCAACTCATTAAATACATAAAACAGAGCCTTAAACTCTTCAATTAATTTCAAGGTGACCACTAAACTGATGGTTAAGATGAGCTAATAATAGACAGCATAATCTGCTGTGCCACTTTCACTGGCTGTTCTAGCGGCAGCAAGTGGCCAGACCCGACAAAATTGATAGCCCGAATGTGTTCTGGTAAGCCCTCAGCGCAGCGCAAAGCTTGCCAACGTTTCCAAGCAAGGTCATTGACCGTATCAGAAAACTCACCGCGCAATACCGATATAGGCACTACACTGCGCTTTAAGTAAGGCCAAATATTAGGAACGCTGCCATACATTAACGCTTCCCAATGTTTACTATAGAGCAACTTCACACCCTCTCTATCAGGCACCACAGCAGCGTGGATGTAATGCCATAAAACTTCATCACTAAGGCCTAGAAAAACCCGTTTAGGACGGTGAAAATTGAAGGCTTGCTGGAAATTATCCCACCGATCTGGCCGCCCTAGAGCCTTAGCAACATTGGGGGCTTTGTTAATCAATATTTGCGGGCCAAAACGGATAATACGAGCAATGGTTTGGCGTAAAAATACCGGTTCTATAAGAATTAATTGGCGATATAAATGGGGTTTTAACTGGGCGGCTAATACACCCACATTAGCACCCATAGAATGACCTATGTAAGTCACTGGGGCTAATTGATGTTGTTCGATAAAGTTATTTTGATCCTGCGCCATAAGTTGCCATACAGCACGATTACGAGCGTTGGCTTGGAATTCTGTGAGGTCTTGCCACAGAGGCCGCAGGTGTGGAGCCAGAATACGGTAATGTAGGCCTAACTCAGCTAATAATGCAGTATAGGTGCTGGGTGGGAAGCCGTTAGCATGGGCAAACAGCAGGGTGTCTCCTTGTTGTTTGCCAAACTCTTGAAAAGGGTTAGTCATAACTAGCGTGTTTCATAGTAACTAATGACACAGGAGTATAAGTTAAAGTACAGCCGCAATAGCCTTAGCCACATAAGCAATATTGTGTTGGTTTAGGCCTGCTAAGTTAATACGGCTAGAGCCAACCAAATACACACTATGTTCATTAACTAGTTTATCAACCTGTTCTGCACTGACTCCCAAAAAGGAGAACATGCCATTTTGACGTTTGATAAAACTAAAGTCTTGTTCTACCCCCTCTGCTTTAATGGCATCAACCAATTGACTACGTAGGTCTTTAATCCGCTTGCGCATGGTTTTTAATTCATCACGCCACATTTGCTTCAACTTTGGATCTGCTAAAATAGTCTCAACCACCATAGCACCATGGGAAGGTGGCATAGAGTAGTTGGAACGAATCACGCTGTTCATTTGACTTTGAGCTAAGCTTGCTTGTTCTGCAGTAGCAGTAATAACCATCGCCATACCTGTGCGCTCACGGTATAAACCAAAGTTCTTCGAGCAAGAGCTGGCGATCACCATTTCTGGCACAGTATTAGCCATTAACCTTAATCCAGCGGCATCTTCATCCATGCCTTCGCCAAGACCCTGGTAAGCAATATCCACGTAAGGTAGTAGACCTTTGGCTTTAATTAAATCTGCTGTCGCTTGCCACTGTGCTAGGTTTAAATCAGCACCCGACGGGTTGTGGCAACAACCATGTAGTAAAACAACATCGCCTGCTTGAGCATCAGCTTCTAAAGCCGCCATCATGGCATCAAAGTCTACGCCTCGGGTTTTGGCGTCATAGTATGGGTACTGCTTAACCGTAAGGCCGGCACTAGTCATTACCGGAATATGGTTAGCCCACGTAGGATTACCTACCCATACTGTTGCGCCTGGTTTAGCAACGTTAATGAACTCACCCAATACACGCAGAGCGCCACTGCCGCCTGGGGTTTGTGCTAAAGCAATACGGTTGTCTGTTAATACCTGATGGTCAGTACCTAGGGTTACTTGACTTAATAAGTCGCAAAACCGCTTAGAACCAGCCATTCCCACGTATGTTTTAGTATCTTCTTCCACTAACAAGCGCTCTTGTGCCCGCGATACTGCTGCCATAATGGCCGTATGCCCAGTCTCATCTTTGTACACACCTACACCTAAATCAACTTTGTTAGGGTTAGTATCTTGGCGGTACAACACCGACAAATTGAGAATGGGATCAGCAGGCACAGCGCGCAGCGATTCGAACATGAGCAATGGAACTCCTATGGGATAAACTAAACAATTAGATATAAAATTAGACACATTAAGGCGCATAATTATACGGCTTTCAAGGTGTTAAAACTAGCGAGAAAACACCATATAACTTGGTATATAATCACTATTAACGATTACTATTTCGTGCTCTTTCCTGCCTTGGAGAACAGGCATACTTTTTTTGATAACATCGCGCTAAATAAGACGTTGAGCTAAAACCACACGCAGTAGCAATTTGTAATACCGACAAACTGGACTGCCGCAATAATTGCTGGGTTTTTTCCAACCGCAAGTGCAGGTAATACTGCCCCGGGCTTTGCTGTAAATGTTGTTTAAACAAGCGTTCCATTTGTCGCGCAGACATGTTGGAAGCATCCGCTAATTGCTGACAAGTCATAGGCACTTCTAAGTTTTGGCGCATGGTGTCTATGGCTTTAATTAAGCGCGGATTGTTTATATTCAAGCGCGACTGCAAGCGCATCCGCTGGTCTTGATGAGGTGGGCGAATATGGGGGTGCATGTACTGCTCTGCTACCAATAGCGCTAGCTCATAACCATGTTGATCAGCGATGATTTGTAACATCATGTCTAAACCAGCAGAACCACCTGAGCAGGTGAATAAACTCCCATCAAATTCATACAGTTCACCACTCATCCAAACGTCTGGAAACTGCTCACGAAAACTATCCACATACTCCCAATGAATGGTGCAAGTTTTATGACGCAATAACTTTGCCTTGGCTAATAACAAAGATCCTGTGGATGTAGAACCCAACATTTCAACTTGTCGTGCGGCTTGGCGTAACCATGAAAAAAACCTATCGTCATCATAAGACGCTACATTAATACCTGCCACCACTAACAACACGTTCAGAGATTTAACTTGATCCAGATCTATAGTGTGAGCTGTGACCACTTGATTACTGGCATGGATTGGCAAACCATCCCAACATAAAAATTCCCATTGATAAAGTTCGTCACCTGCCTGTGCATTCGCCATACGCAAAGGCTCTACAGCCGCTGCTAATAAAAGCATGGAAAAACCTGGTACTAAAAAAAAGCCAAACCGTTGCATTGTAGATCCATCAAAAACAAAGGGCACTAGGCCGTATTCATAGTAGATTAACCGCTATTGTCGTTTTTGTCTCGTTAAAAGTCGTCTTAAGTGGTTTTTATTTACACATGAAAGCGCATTATGTCTGTCACTCGAATAGTAAACATAACTCAATCGGAGTCCGATATGGCTTTTCCTTCTTCTCCCTACGTCATTGTAGGTGCAGGCATTCATGGTTTAAGTACTGCTTATCACCTTGCGCTAGAACTTAAAGCAAGTGGCAAAGGCGACGGACGCGATATTATTGTTCTAGATAAAAGTGGCATTGCTTCTGGTGCAACTGGAATTGCTTGTGGAGTTGTTCGAAACAACTACTTTCAACCTGCTATGCGCGAACTAATGGCTCACTCCGTAGAAGTTTGGGAGTCGGATATGGAGACTTATTCTTACCACCCAGTGGGTTATATGCAAATCAGCCCTGAATCAATGCACGCTGATGTTTCTACAATTTACCAACAACAAAAAGCCATTAATTACCCTTCAACGTTTATCGAAGGTGAAGCTGACTGTACTAAATACATGAAAGGCATTTTCCACGACTGGCAAGCGCAAGGCATTACCTCTGTATTACACGAAGCTAAGGGTGGCTACGCCAACAACACTAAAGCCATGTATGGATTAGCCTCTAAAGTAGAGCACGAAAATATTCGTATCATCAGCGGAGTTACTGTTACCGGTTTCACTCGTAACGAAGGTTGTGTTACCCACGTTGAAACAAACCAAGGCAACATCGCTTGTGATTACGTAGTAATAGGTGCTGGCCCATGGGCTAAAACGTTCTGGGAAATGTTGGACCTACCTAAAACAGTGACCATTAAAGGTGCTGATGACCTTATACACACCGATATTCCAATGTGGATCTACTGGTCTCTTCAAGAAGGTACTTTGGGGGTTGATCCTAAGCTACAAGTGGACAACGATGGCAATATGCCTCCAGTTATTCACGTAGACTCTAACGCCCCACTTTACTCATGTGAAGACGGCAGCTTAGTCACTGATGAAATGTGGGGCATTTACTACAAGCCAGACTTTCATTTTGGAGGAGTACAAGGTGGTGCAGCACCATTCCCTGTACAGACTAACCCAGATGAAGTGACTGTTGATCCCTACGGGCCAGACTCCCCAGAATTTGTTGTTGGCGCAGAGTTTGCACACATGTGGGTTTCTGCTTTGGCACATTGTCAAAAACGTTTTGAAGGCACCATGGCTAAATTTAAAGATGAGCCAAGTGGTGGTATTGGTTGCTTCACACCAGATTCTTTCCCAATATTTGATGTATTCCACAACAACGCTTACTTTATTGCAGATTCCAACCATGGTTACAAAATGTTGGGGGTAGGTAAATTGGTAGCCAATGAAATCGCCACTGGCCAAAGCCACCGTTTGCTTGAACCATTTCGCCTAGGCCGCTACGAAGAGGGTAAATTACACCCTGTGTCTAGCAGCCCATTCCCTTGGTCATAATGCTAGCAAGGCTTACTTTGTAAGCTATTTACACCATAAAAAGCCCTGATGATCAGGGCTTTTTTGTGCCTGTTTTTTAACGCATAATGGCGCCAAGTATTTTGTAGTGAAAAAGGTGCACATGAGAGACATTGATTGGTTAGGGAAACCAGCCCTGGGGGCCACGTTAGTGGCATCTATATGGGGTTTCAACATCGTGGTAATGAAAATCGCTCTTAATGACATGGACCCATTATTATTTACCACCGCCCGCTTTGCAGTGCTCGCGATGGTTTTACTACCCTTTGTGAACATATCACGCCAACAAATTAGACCTTTATTACCTATCGCCTTAGTAATGGGCTTAGGTCATTTTTACTTATTAGCCGTGGGTATCTCCATAGTCCCTGGTGTCATTGCTAGTGTGTGTTTTTTATTAGGAGCACCCTTCTCTGCACTATTAAGCTTCCTATTTCTAAGTGAACGACTGACTCGCCTACAAAGCGCCGCCATAATTGCTGCCACCTTGGGGGCTATGTTGCCTACATTACTGATGGGGCAAAGTGAGTTACAGTGGGGCATATTGATAGTGGTATTAAGCACCTTTATGTGGGCAGTGGGTAATATCCAAATTCGTAATCTTAAAGAGTTGCCTGTACTGTCTATCCAATTTTGGATTGCTATTATTACTGCACCTTTGTGTTTCGCAGCTTTTTTACTGCAACCCGATGCTGCACCCATACTGCCACAATTTAACACCAAAACGTTACTATCTTTAGCCTACGTAGTGTTTAGTTCTTCTATCTTGTCTTATAGTCTTTGGTACGGTTTAATTCATCGCCATGGTCTGAGCCGTCTAGCAGGGTTTGTGTTATTGCAACCCATATTTACCTTTTCCTTTGGTTACCTTCTACTAGGCGAAAGCTTAACCTTATGGCAGTTAGTGGGTAGTTCAATCACACTGTCTGGCATATATATTTATAACCAACAAAACCCACAGATTAAACAGCAACCTTCTGATGGTGTTGTTTAATAATTTGCGCCAATAGCTGGGCTGCTGGGCCTAGGCTAGTTGGGTTGGGCACTACCAAATAAAATGGTAATTCAAAACTAGCTCGGTGCACTAGATTAATGGGAACAAGCGCACCCTGTTTAAGCTCTCCCTCTATAAGGCTTTTGGGTATCCACGCAAAACCCGTTCCCCCCTTAAGCAACGCTATAGCAGTGGCAAGATGCCCCACTGTCCAGCGCTTTTCAGCTTTAAGCCAACCGCCCTTGATACGCTCTCCAGTGCCTGAATCCCTAATGACTAGCTGTAAATGCTGAACCAGTTCATCCTCTTCTATTTGACCTTCTGTTTGTTTTCCTAATTCAATTAGCGGATGTAATGGGTGGGCCACCAAGATAAGTTTCGTAGATCCAAGCTTATGGCCCAAAAAACCTTGTGGAATTATTGGAGTAATAGCCACATCTACCTTTTTTTGAGTAATCACTTCACTGCTCCCAGACAACACCGTTTCATGCAGCTGCACTCTAGTACCACGACTTTCAGACTCAAACCTGGCCATGACCTGCATTAAGTCAGTAAATGGATAAATAGCTTCAAAGGACAGGTGAACTTCAGCCTCCCATCCTTGTTTTAAATTAACCGCGTATTTCTCTAGGTCTTGTGCCATCGAGGTCAAAGATCTAGACCGGCGTAATAATGCCTCACCCGCTTCGGTCAACTGAGCTTTGCGACCGTGAATTTCTAGTAAGTTTATGCCTAAGCTATCTTGTAAGGTTTGAACTGCATAAGACATAGACGACTGGCTGCGATGTAATTTTTTAGCTGCTTTTTGAAATGAACCTTCATCCACTACTGCTTGTAGTGCGGCCCATTGACTTAAATGAGTTTTTGTCATTATTTATAGATCTAATAAATCGATTAATTAGAGCTATATTTTGCGCTTTTTAATCAAAATTACAACACTATAATAACCTTAAGTTAAAACCAACGAGATCATCTTTATGAACAACATAATCCACCTAGACAGCAGCATAATGGGCGACAATTCTGTAAGCCGACAACTCACTGCACAGGTTGTCAAACATATTAACCAAGGCCAAAAAGCCACCACTTACATTGACCTTGCTCAACAAGAATTGCCAACATTAGATGGCTTTACTGTAGGTAGTTTTTTTACCCAAAAAGAGCATCGTACCAGCGAACAACAAGCCATTGCCACCACATCAGACCAGCTTATTTCGCAACTTAAAGCAGCCGACGTTATCGTACTCGGTGCGCCTATGTACAACTTCACCATTCCAACGCAGTTAAAAACCTATTTTGACCTAGTGACGCGTGCTGGCATAACCTTCCAATACACCGAAACAGGTCCAAAAGGTTTGCTAGACAACAAAACAGCTTATGTTGTGGTTAGCTCCGGTGGTGACTACCGGAATCAAGCCAATGACTTTGTAACGCCGTATATTAAGCTAATGCTTGGTTTTATAGGTATATCTGAAGTGCACGTTATTACGGCAGCTGGCACTGCTGGAGACAAAGATGCTGCTTTAGCTAGTGCACAAAAAACCATTTCTGCACTTTAATTATTAGGTTTGGAAACAAGAAAAAAATTGCCTGCAATAGTGTTCTAATGAACGCCAAACAGGCATTTACAACGGACCCAAAACAGAGCCATAAATTGATATTTTGATTTGAATTTATTCTCTATAAAAACCAATGATTTATAATATTTCAATCGATTGCACCTTCTAAGCGCAGTAGAAACAACTTTGTGTCTAAACCACCACCAAAGCCTGTAAGGCTGCCGTCAGCTCCCACGACTCTGTGACATGGAATAATAATCGGAATGGGATTACGCCCATTGGCTGCACCTACAGCACGCACAGCTTTAGGGCGGTCAATAAATTGCGCAATGTCTTTGTAGCTGCGGGTTTGGCCAAAAGGAATCTTTTGTAGTGCACCTAACACCTGCATTTGAAACTCAGTACCCTGGGGCGCAATGGCTAGATTGAACTGTTTAAGTTGGCCAGAAAAATAGGCGTCGATTTGATGCTTAGCTTGCTTTAAAGCAGCTGTGTGATGGTGCCAATCTGGCTGTGGTTGAAAACACATTTTCCCACTGGGAAAACTCAGGTAATGGAGCACTTCACCTCTTCCAGCTAGCAACAGCTGCCCTACTGGGGAATCCATATAAGTATATTCAAGTGGCATCTACGCCTCCTTATATTTTAACCATTTCTATAGGTTTACTACATTATTTTTCTATATATTTTCTGTCACTAATTGCCACAAACGCACGGTGGCATTTGACCGCTATAGACGCTATGCCTTTGCATAAGCTTCTAGCTGTGATGTCACCTAAACGAGTGCTTGGGTTATTCCTTCACACCGTGAACCATAGCTTCATCGATAGCAGTTGGTTCCTCAACAACCATAACATGTCCTATGCCTTTTATTAGAAACAAAAAAGGGCAACCATAGTTGCCCTTTTTAACTTCACTTGGCTCTCACTTAACTGAGAAATAGTGCCCTTCAAACTCGCACATTATTGGTCCTTGCAATAATTCCGTTAAAGTTACCATTAGTAATTGCACAGATAAGAACGCATTGCATAATGTTGTCTGCAGCACCACTGTCCATGGGCCCTTTAGGGTAAATATAGTACCAACAGCATAAGAACCATACTAATTAAACCAGCATTTGAGAGCCTAAGCCAAGTAGACAAAACTTTAGGCTAGACTCAGGCTAGGCGGAAAGTATATAACACTCCAACAATAGTTTGAGGCACCATTTTAGTTTATAAATATAGCCTAGACGTCTTCTGGCAAAATCTGGTTCAATACAATGGCTAAAAATGCTGTTGGGGCAACTGCTGATGTGGCAAGCGTATTCCAGATACCTGGCAAATATTGCACAGCAGCTGGAACTAAATTAAGACCCAGACCAACTGTAAGCGATATTGCAATAATAATCATGTTTCGCCTTGTCATTGACACCTCTGACAAAACATTCATCCCTGCCGCTGCAACCATACCAAACATCACAATCACACCACCACCCAGCACAGGCAAAGGCATTGAGGCGATCGTCGCACCAACTTTTGGCAACAAACCACAAATTAGCATAATCACACCAGCAATGGTCACAACGTGACGGCTCATAACACCAGTCATACCGACAATGCCCACATTTTGACTGAACGAAGTATTTGGCAAACCGCCAAATACACCGGCAACGGCTGTACCCAAGCCATCGGCATAAGTCGCTCCAGAAATCTCGTCATCCGTTGCTTCGCGGCCAGCGCCTGCTTTTGTGGTTGCTGAGGCATCGCCTACCGTTTCAACCGCTGACACGATCGATACCAAAGTTACCCCAATGACAGCGCCTAAGTTAAATTCAAAACCGAAGGGCATGACTTGTAAGCCAGTAATCCAACTCGCCTTTGCAACTGCACCAAAAGACACCATTCCAAGTAAATAGGCCAATATATAACCAGCAATAAGACCAATTAAAATCGCCGCATTAGAAAGAATACCGTTGGTTTTGAATTTCACAACCAAGGTCACCAAAATAACAGTCAAAGCAACAGACCAATGCTTTAAAGAGCCAAAACTATCAGCAGCCATTTGAAAGTCAGCTGCGCCACCAGCGGCATATTTGATGCCAACTGGAATGAGATACAAACCAATCGCCAAAATAACCAAACCGGTAACCAATGGAGGGAACCAACTCCGGATTTTGACGATAACAGAGCCTAAGGCAAAGTGAATAACGCCTGCAATAATGCAGGAGGTCAAAGCGACTCCGAGACCCTGCGTTGCAGCAATTCCTGCGAGCACTCCAACAAATGCAAAGCTTGTACCTTGCATAATTGGTAACCGAGCGCCAACGGGGCCAAACCCAATGGTTTGAAAAAGGGTCGCTAATCCTGCAAATAACATAGCCATCTGAATTAGATACACCTGCTGGGCGCCTCCAAAGGCCAAACCAGCAGCACCAGCTACGATAATTGCAGGGGTAACATTAGAGGCAAACATCGCCAGCACATGTTGCAGTCCTAAAGGAAGCGCTTCATGCATTGGGGGAGTTATGTTTGCATCACTGTAAACGGACGGATTTACTTTTGTCATATTATTTTCTCTATTATTGAGATAATTTAGATCTCATCTTTATTATATTTATATTTATAATTATTTGGGCAATCCAGCTTAAATAGGCTGATTGTCAACAAGATATTCTCACCTTTTTTGGCTAAAGTATAGCCAGTAGAAAATAACCTCCACTGCAGGCTTGTTGATGCCC
>CAJXEN010000013.1 GCA_913052465.1 uncultured Oceanospirillaceae bacterium | reverse complement strand
GCAGTTGGCTTTTAACCAATTGGTCGGGCGTTCGAGCCGCCCACGACCCACCATTTTAAACTGTGTCAGTTGTTGAACATTGGCACGTATAGTAAGACAGGCAGTCAAGTAGTTATTGAATGCAGTTGTGAGTAAGTACATTAGTAAGGGGCGCAATCTACCAAGCCCCGCAGAGAATTTGGGTCGTTAGCTCAGTTGGTAGAGCAGTTGGCTTTTAACCAATTGGTCGGGCGTTCGAGCCGCCCACGACCCACCATCATCAGAAACAGCCCTCGTTAGGAAACTAGCGGGGGCTTTTTTGTGGCTACTAGTAAGGCTAATGTGTAGCTAAAATAAGGCCGCGACTTTTGAAGTCCCAGGGTTGATCTTCATGAGCGCGTTCATACATTAATACCATATTGGGCCAAGGGTCTGCAGTGGTGCGCAGGATCAGTTCGTTATAATCTATTGGCTGCAGATCATTATAGTGCCTTGAGCCGCCTATCCAGTGCCATTTTGGTAAAAGAATAAAAGCCCTGTGTTGTTCCTGAATGGTTTGTAGCTGCGCAAGTTCGTGGTGTTGTAGCCACCAGCCCCGTTGATGGCCAGGATTAAGACCTATGTCTTTAATTACAGTGGTTTGCCAACTCTCATAGGCATAGAACAACATGCCAGTTAACAACAGTTGTTGGCGTGTTGGTGTCGCTATGCTTTGTTGCTGCAAAAACTCGACAACCTCGCCAGTTTTGCTTAATGGCAGCTGGTGTTGGCGTAATCTGTGCCATTTGAGGTCTAGGCGATCATGTCCTGCTGGGCCAACAAAATCTGTTAATTGGGTGCCAGTTTTGTTGAGTAAATAAAACTTTATAGCAACTTCAAGGTGAACCATTTCCAACGCACTGTTTTGGTAGATAAGGTCCAGTTCGCCAAGTGTGCGTTGGGGCGTTTGAATAACTAGGTTACGGGTTATAATGTTGCAAGTGGGTGATGACTCAAACAAACGCGCTACACAATCTTCAAAATGTTTTCCCAAACGATAAGCTGGCTGAGCAGGATAGGTTTTAACACAAGGCAGAAAAGCGTCAGGCTTATGAGCTAAATGTTGAGGCTCAAAAATATCAACGTCTGGCGTCTCCAACATAAGGGCCTGGCTTTGTAATAACCAGTTGACGTCTTGTTGAAGGTCCACCACGATTGGGCGACCAGATTGATGATTTTGTTGATCTTGTTGGCCCATAAAAAACGACTCTAGGTTCCCATTTAATAAGTGAGTATAGTGGAGGCTTTTACACAATACGAACGCCAAGATAAAATGGCTAAAATAACTCATATCATGCCAAGGCCTCTGATCACACCCATGAACGCGATACAACTACAATGCTATTATGATCAAACACCTAGCGCTCGACGCATGGCGTTAGTGAGTGTGGGTTTGGTAATGATGATTTGCTCTCTAGCATTGTCGGCAGTGAATATTGCCATTCCCCGCATTGCTGCAGATCTACAAGCCAGTGCTATGGCGGTGAGTTGGATTCCAGTAGCAATGTTATGGGGTAACGTAGTATTTTTATTACCCATCGGTCGGATTGCGGATATTGTGGGCCGTAAGCGTATGTTTGTTACTGGCATGGTGTTATTTACCCTGTCTTCTTTGTGCGTGTTGTTGCCACAATCTATAGGCTCCTTGCTACTTATTCGAGTGGCGCAAGGCATGTCTAGTTCTATGGTGTATGGCACCAGCATGGCCATTATTGGGGTGGTTTATGCCAATTCAAATCGTGGCCAAGCTCTAGGTATTGCAGCATCTTCGGTATACCTAGGGCTAACTCTAGGCCCTTTAATCGGTGGTTGGCTAACAGAGCATTGGGGTTGGAAAAGTGTATTTTGGGCACCCATTCCAATATTAATTCTGTGTGTGGTAGTGCTTTTTGCCTATGTGAAAGGTGATTGGAAATCAGACATTAAAACTAAGTTTGATTGGCAGGGTAGTTTGATTTTTGCTGCTTGGGTGAGCGCTTTCATGATGGGTTTGTCGCGCTTAACTGATTGGCGTTTTGCTCTGCTAGCTATTTTGGGGCTGGGTTTACTGGCTGTTTTTGTATGGCACCAGTCTAAAGTCGAATCGCCTTTAATACGACTCTCTGCATTGCGAGCTAATCGTATTTTTAACCGTTCTTTGTTGTCGGCATTCTTTATTTATGGATCTAGTTTTTCCATGGTATTTTTACTGAGTTTGTATTTACAGTACATTCACCAACTTAGCCCCAGCGAAGCTGGCCAAATTGTATTGATTCAGACTTTGATTATGATGGTGCTAGCACCCATCACTGGCCGCTTGTCAGATCGCTTTGAGCCTCGGGTGTTATCAACCTTTGGTTGTGCGTTGTTTGTCATTGGGTATGCCATGCTGTTTAGGCTAGATATGCACACATCGTTGCATTACGTAATGTTGGCATTGGTGTTTTTAGGTTTGGGTTTTGGTTTCTTTTCTTCGCCCAATAATAATGCTGCCATTGGGTCAGTGCCGGCGGATAAATTGAGTATTGCTGCGGCGTTACTCAATTTGGCACGTACCATGGGCAACATGGTGAGCTCTGCTGTGGTAATGACGCTATTTAGTGTCACCATGGGTGGTGCGGCGATCACTTCTGAACTTTACCCGCAACTTTTATTAGTGATTAAAATCACTATGGGATTGTCTGTGTGTTACGCCTTGATTGCCGCAACATTCTCATACCGGCGCGGCACCATTCATTAACAGCCATAGTGTTATTGATTAGTTGGGCTAGCGCTTAAATACGTGATGGCAATAATGTCATAGCCTTTATCTAGGTCACTTAGTTCTACACGATCATCCAGTTGCTTACCGATAAGTGCTAACGCAAGTGGTGAGTCTATACTGATGTATCCTGAACTCGGGTTCAGTTCGTCGGGGCCAACAATACGATATTGCCGTTCGTTATCATCGTCGTCTATAAGGGTCACCCAAGCACCAAAATAAACTTTGTTTGGGTTGGAGGGAACCCCATCTACTACCTTGATATGATCAAGGCGTCTTTGCAGGTAAAGAATGCGGCTGTCCATTTCGCGGAGCATTTTTTTACCATAAATATATTCGGCATTTTCAGAACGATCACCTAAGGCAGCGGCTTCTCGAACTGCTTGAGTAATCACAGGGCGCTTATTGCTCCATAAATCATCTAACTCATACTTTAGAGTCGCCGCACCTTCAGGAGTGATCAATGGTGAACGCTTAGGGCCTGGTGGGCGGTAGCGCCCTGCAAAACGTTGGTTTGCTGATTTCATAGGGCACAGAGTCTGGAAATGGCTACTGGAATTGCAGTTTCTACGCGCATTATACGTGGGCCTAGGGAAAAAGGTATAAACCCTTGTTCGACCAGCTTGTCTACTTCATAGTCAGTAAAGCCACCTTCAGGGCCAATGGCTAAAGTAGTCACTTGCAGGCTTGCTTCTGGGCAGTTATGGGAGTTACGAGGATGAGCCACAAGCCTTCGGCTGTCACCTGCCCAGTCGTTTAGCCTGTCTTCTGCGTAGGGTTTAAATAACTGCTCCTTGTGCACTAAAGGCAGTTGGGTGGTGCCAGCTTGCTCCAAGCCTAACAGTAAATTATTATAAATATTCAAAGGTTGCAAAAATGGCGTTTGCCAATAGCTTTTTTCCACTTTAGCGCTATTTAATAAGGTAATTTCACTGACGCCAAGGGTGGCACACGTTTGTAATATTCGGCGCATCATTTTAGGCCTAGGCACGGCAAGCAACAATTTTAACGCCAATGGTGCTGGGCTAGTTTGGTTGAACGTTATTTTTAACCGAGTTTGTAACTCACTGTGAGCCACGACTGTGCCCAAGCCAATGTCGCCATTAATTTGGCCTACCCTGAGGGTGTCGCCAATGGCCGGCCTAATGACTTTAGCAAGGTGAGTTTGGCGGTGAGGGTCAGTAATGTGAATGTGTCCCTTACAAGACAGTTCATCAGCGTTAAAAAGTAGTATATTCATAGCTGCACAGTATAATAGCTCATTGGATCTATTTGTTGGAGTTTGTGTGGTTATTATTGGAATTGCTGGAGCTTCGGCTTCAGGCAAAAGTTTGTTGGCTAAAAATGTAATCGAAGGCTTCGATTCAGATCAAGTGGTGATGATGTCAGAAGACAGCTACTACAAAGATCAACGTAATCTGTCGAAAGCACAGCGTAATCTTACCAATTATGATCATCCAGATGCTATGGATCATGAATTGATGGCGCAGCATATTGCAACGTTAGTTGCAGGCCAATCCATTGAACGGCCCGTATATAGTTTTTATGAGCATTTACGTGAATCTAAAACAATCACAATGAAACCTTGTAAGGTGCTGATTGTTGAAGGTATTCTGTTGTTTACGCAAGAACGGTTGCGGTCTTTGTTTAATCTGCGTATTTTTATGGACGTACCACTAGATGTTTGTTTAATTAGACGTTTAGAACGCGATGTAAATGAACGAGGCAGGGATTTAAAATCAGTTTTGGCTCAGTATCAAGCGACTGTGAGGCCGGGTTTTTTTAACCACGTATCGCCATCGCGGGAGCATGCTGATTTAATTGTGCCAGAAGGTGGCGAGAATCCTGCTGCGATAGAATTATTGAAAGCCCGCGTGGCTCAAATGCTCATATAATTATAACTTGGAGACAGAAAATGAATAAAACATTAGTACTTACTGCCATCTGTGCAGACCGTCCAGGCCTTATTCAGATGCTTTCCGAAGTCATTTTTAAGCATGAAGCTAGCTGGGAAGAGTCTAGTATGGCCCATCTTTCTGGCCAATTTGCCGGTATTCTTACGGTTAATGTTAATGAAGATCTGATCCCAGCGCTGGAGAAAGACCTACGTGGACTAAGTGATCATGGCATGGCTGTGACCTTAAACGAGAGTGCAGACACACCAGATATAGCCAACGAACAAACCATTTGGTTAGATTTAACCTGCCACGATAAACCGGGCATCATGCGTGAAGTGTCTAACGTGTTTGTTGCACAAGGGATAAGCGTACAAAGCTTAGATACAGAAGTGGTAAGCGCTTCAATGTCTGGTGGGGACATGTTTGTTGCGGGCGCTCAGTTGTTAGTTGCCAAAGATTTTGACATGGATCTTTTGCAAGAAGCTCTTGAAGGCTTGTCTGATGATTTGATGGTGGATTTATCTCTGGCTGACGACGAGTAGTTTGACACCTCAAGCGTAGCTGGGACATCTTATACCCTTTGGCTTCGCTCAGGGTAACAGTCAGGGTAACTCGTTTTTTTCGCCTTTGGGTCCCAAAGGCGAAACCCATTTAAAACACCAAAAGCCATATTGCCACTGGCTTATTTATTCACAATGGCATCATCGCTAGACGGCACAGTGGCGCTGCGATCTAGCAAAGCTCATCTAGCTTGTCTTTAAGCAAACCATTTACTTGGCCTGGGTTAGCTGAGCCCTTAGAGGCTTTCATCACTTGACCCATAAAGAAGCCAAGCATTTTACCTCGTTTATCGACTTCCGCATCAATATACTGTTGCACTTGCTTAGGGCTTGCGGTGATAACATCGTCTACCATAGCTGCTATGGCACCGGTATCACTAACCTGAGTAAGACCTTTGGCCTCAATAATAGCGTCCACTTCTCCGGTTTGGTTCCATAGTTCATCCAATACCGTTTTGGCAGCTTTACCATTAATGGTGCCATCCATAATACGACCTATCAGTTGGCCTAACTGTTCTGCTGTTACGGGTGCTGCTTCAATTTCAACGTTGTGTTGGTTCATGTATCTAGCCAGTTCACTGGTCACCCAATTAGCACTAAGTTTGGCGTCATTACATACGGCAACTACGGCTTCAAAATAATCGGCTAAAGCCCGACTGGCAGATAGTACCCGCGCGTCGTATTCACTTAACTCAAGTTGGCTTACAAACCGAGCGCTACGTTGGTCTGGCAGCTCTGGTAAGCTTTGACGAATAGCGTCAATATAAGCGTCGTCAATTTCGATAGGCAATAAATCTGGACAGGGGAAATAACGATAATCGTTAGCTTCTTCCTTGCTGCGCATAGGGCGAGTTTCGTTTTTATCAGAGTCGTAAAGGCGGGTTTCTTGAGCAATCTTGCCGCCATCTTCTAAGATATCAATCTGGCGCTGTACTTCTACGTTAATAGCACGCTCAATAAACTTAAACGAGTTGATGTTTTTTAATTCGGCCCGGGTACCTAGTTTGTCTTGGCCTTTAGGGCGGACCGACACGTTAGCATCACAACGCATAGAGCCTTGTGCCATATTACCATCTGAAATACCAATGGTAGTAACAATAGCATGCATTTTACGCATGTACGCCACAGCTTCTTTAGCACTGCGCATATCTGGTTCTGATACGATTTCTAATAGCGGTGTGCTAGAGCGGTTAAGGTCTATACCAGTCATGCCGTCATAGTCTTCGTGCAAAGACTTACCAGCATCTTCTTCAAGATGAGCGCGGGTTACACCAATCCGTTTAGTGCTGCCATCTTCTATCTGGATGTCTAGGTAGCCTAAGCCCACAATAGGGTGATCCATTTGGCTGGTTTGGTAGCCTTTTGGTGAGTCTGGGTAGAAATAGTTTTTACGGGCAAATACCGAGTGTTTACAAACCTCAGCATTTATAGCCGTGCCAAAGGTGACCGCCATCCGCAACGCTTCTTCATTAAATACCGGTAATGCACCTGGCATACCTAAATCAACCAAGGTGGTTTGCGTATTAGGCAGTGCACCAAAACCCACTTTAGCACCAGAAAATAATTTAGACCTGGTGGCTAGCTGAACGTGAATTTCTAGACCAATTACAATTTCCCAAGACATGATTAAGCTCCCTTTTCTGTGTTAGATACGGGCATGCCGCTAGACGTTGGTGTTTGTAGATGCCAATCGGTTACTTGTTGATACTGGTGGGCAATGTTCAAAAGCTTTGCCTCAGCAAAGTAGTTGCCCATGATATGCAGCCCCACTGGACGGCCATTAACAAAGCCTGCTGGTGTAGACATAGCAGGGATTCCCGCCATATTGGCAGACAAAGTGTAAATGTCTTCTAAGTACATTGCGACTGGGTCTTTGGTGTTACTGCCTAAGTCAAATGCAGGCGTTGGTGCAACTGGGCCCATGATCACGTCTACTTGAGACAATGCGCGAGTAAAGTCGTCTTTAATTAAACGGCGAATGCGCTGGGCTTTAACGTAATAAGCATCGTAGTAACCTTCTGACAAAGCATAGGTGCCTACCATAATGCGGCGTTTTACTTCTGTACCAAATCCTTCGGCACGGGTACGGCAATATAGGTCCATTAAATCTGTTGGCTGGTCACAGCGGTAACCATAACGAACGCCATCAAAGCGGCTTAAGTTAGAAGAGGCTTCTGAAGGTGCTATGACATAGTAAGCAGGGATGGAAAGCTCTAGGTTGGGAAGACTAATATCAATAATTTGTGCACCAAGGGCTTCAATCTGCTTTATAGCAGCCATAATGCATTCGGCTACTTGAGGGTTTAGACCCGGGCCAAAAAACTCTTTGGGCAGTCCTACTTTCAGGCCATTTAGGGGTAAGTTTAGTTCGGCAGTAAAGTCTGGCGTCTCTCGTTGCTGGCTAGTAGAGTCTTGCTCGTCAAAACCAGCCATTGCATTAAGCATAATGGCGGCATCATGCGCTGTTTGGCACATCGGACCAGCTTGGTCTAGGCTAGACGCATAAGCAATAATACCAAAACGTGAAACGCGGCCATAGGTGGGTTTGATCCCAGTTAAGTTACAAAAAGAGGAAGGTTGGCGTATAGAGCCACCAGTGTCAGTGCCAGTAGCTGCTGGCACGAGGCCTGCCGCTACGGCAGCGGCAGAACCGCCTGAAGATCCCCCTGGTACAGCATTTAAGTCCCAAGGGTTTTTAACGGCACCAAAAAAACTGCTTTCGTTAGAAGACCCCATGGCAAACTCATCCATGTTGGTCTTACCGACACAAACAGCACCTGCAGATAACAAACGTTGACCTACAGTTGATTCGTAGGGGGGTACAAAATTCTCTAACATTTTTGAAGCAGCCGTAGTGGCATGGCCTTGGGTGCAAAATAGATCTTTATGGGCAAAGGGAACCCCAGTAAGTATCTCTGCGGAGCCAGCGGCAATGCGCGCATCAGCGGCATCGGCTTGGGTTAATGCAAGGTGTTCTGACACGCTAATAAAGCTGTTGTAGATTGAATCACGGGCTTTAATGTCAGCAATGATGTCTTGAGTAATTTCACGGCTAGAATATTCTCCAGCGGCCAAATCCTTAGAAATTTGAACTAGGGTTTTGTTAGTCATGGTTATGCTGTCACCTTTTTAATCAAATGGGTTAATCAAGTACTTTAGGTACAAGGTACAAGCCGTCTTCTGTAGCAGGCGCTATAGCGATAAAAGCTTCGCGTTGGTTGCCGCAGGTGACTTCATCTTTGCGCAGACGCTGGGTTGCATCGTGAGGATTAGATAGCGGTTCTACGCCTTCGGTATCAACTTGTTGCATCTGGTCCATAAGGGATAAAATGCTGGAGATGCTATTGGCATAATCGTTAGTTTCGCTATGGGTGACTTGCAAACGAGCGAGGATGGCGATTTTTTCGATGTCGGCGTTTTCTAAGGCCATAATGTTCTCGATTTAGGCTGTATTTAACCATGTTAGTTGAACTTATTAGTTCAATAACACTCAAAATGTATCGAACTTAGGCTGCTAAATTGAAGCAGATTTTCAGGTTAATTTGCGGCAAATGTATAAGCTGCAAAAAAGGGCTCTAATTTAGCATAAATTGGACCGTTGGAAAACGGATTAACCTTGCTCAAATGCCCCTTGATTGTTAATATTTAGAACTTAGTAGCAGCGATTTATGTAGATCGCAATTATTCTCCGATTAGAGCCAATAAATCAGCATGTTTAAAAAAATCCGCGGTCTTTTCTCTAGCGACCTATCTATTGATCTAGGCACCGCCAACACCCTTATTTATGTGCGCGATAAAGACATTGTTCTTAACGAGCCTTCAGTAGTTGCTATTCGTACTCATGGCAACCAAAAAAGTGTAGCTGCGGTAGGTGCAGATGCTAAACGTATGTTAGGCCGCACCCCTGGTAACATTACTGCCATCCGTCCTTTAAAAGATGGTGTGATAGCAGATTTTCATGTTACAGAAAAAATGTTGCAGCACTTTATTCATAAAGTACACGAGAATAGTTGGATGACACCCAGTCCTCGGGTGTTAGTGTGTGTGCCGTGTAAATCGACCCAAGTTGAACGCCGTGCTATCAAGGAATCGGCCATGGGAGCTGGAGCAAGGGAAGTTTACCTAATAGAAGAACCTATGGCGGCCGCTATTGGTGCTGGCCTGCCGGTTGAGCAGGCTAGTGGCTCTATGGTAGTGGATATCGGTGGTGGTACTACAGAAATTGCTATTATTTCTCTTAATGGCGTGGTTTATTCAGAATCTGTCCGTGTCGGTGGTGACCGTTTTGACGAAGCTATTATCGCCTACGTTCGTCGTAATTACGGTTCTCTTATTGGCGAAGCGACTGCTGAGCGTATTAAACAAGAAATTGGTACCGCATATCCAAGCTCTGAGCTGCTAGAGATTGACGTAAGAGGCCGTAACCTAGCCGAGGGTATTCCACGTAGCTTTACGCTTAACTGCAACGAAATAATGGAAGCCTTACAAGAGCCACTATCTACTATTGTGCAGTCTGTTAAGAGTGCCTTAGAACACTCCCCACCAGAGCTAGCATCTGATATTGCAGAAAGTGGTATCGTGCTCACGGGAGGCGGCGCGTTGCTGCGTGATTTAGATCGTTTAATTAGTGAAGAAACCGGTTTACCAGTGATTGTTGCAGAAGATCCTCTGACCTGCGTAGCGCGTGGTGGCGGTAGGGTGTTACAGATGCTTGATGATAATATCTTTGATTTGTTGGCCAGAGATTAAACTGTCCAATTAAAAATAAAATAACGGCGAGGTAGCTTAGTATTGCTTAAGCTACCTCGCCGTTATTCCTTTAGCGTGATTGGATTGTTAGGAGACCTGTTATCGATCCTTTGTTTAAGGGCCGGTCTACCGTTAAAAAATTCATTACTTACGGTTTGATCTGTATTAGTTTGATTATTGCTGACTACCAGTTTGACCAAATGCAGCGGATGCGTGCGTGGCTCTCATTGGCGGTGACTCCTGTGCAATGGTTAGTTGATGTGCCTCAGCGCTCATGGACTTGGTTGGATGAAAGGCTGCAGGTACGTGATGAACTGATTGCTGAAAACAAACAATTACGATCCCAAATTCTGCTAGCTGAGCGAAGAGTGCAAAAGCTAGCAGCACTCACAGTGGAAAATTTTCGTTTACGTGACCTGCTCAATAGTAGCGAACAACTTGATGAAAAAGTCATTGTTAGTGAACTTATTGGCATTAATGCTGATCCTTTTATCCATCAGGTAGTCATTAATAATGGCTTTAATAGTGGTGCGTTTGTGGGCCAGCCAGTGCTTGATGCCACAGGTGTCATGGGGCAAGTCACATCAACCTCTGCTTTTACCAGTAGAGTGTTACTAATTACCGACGCAGACCACGCTATTCCAGTGCAGGTTAACCGTAATGGTTTGCGTACTGTTGCCTACGGCTTGGGTCAATATAACTATCTAGAATTACAAGACCTATCCGATACTGCTGATATTGAAGTAGGCGATATACTCGTCAGTTCTGGCCTAGGCTTGCGCTTTCCCAAGGGTTACCCTGTTGCACAAGTGATTGAGGTGCGACACTTTCCTGGCCAAGATTTTGCTAAGGTGTTAGCTAAACCTACAGCTCAATTAAATCGGTCTCGTCAGCTACTGTTAATTGAAACTCCACAGCAGCAGACTCTGGCTCAGCAGGAGGGCGATTGATGGTCATTCAAAGATCCCATAACCGGTGGGTGGCAATCTTTACCTTGCTAATCGCTTTTATGTTAAGTGCCTTGCCAATACCTGAGTGGGTACAGTGGGGCTGGCCAGAGTGGGTATTGCTGGTGTTTATTTATTGGGTCATCGCACTGCCTCACCGATTTGGTTTAGGTTGGGCGTTTATGTTGGGATTGTTACTTGATTTATTACAGGGCAATTATCTTGGAGTTAACGCACTAGCAATGGTAGTGGTGACTTTTTTTGCGATGTTGATGTACCGCCGTTTGCGTATGTACAGATCTTGGCAGCAAGCTTTTGTGGTGTTTTTTCTAGTGGCCATTTATCAATGCATCAGTTATTGGTCTCAAGGTATCGGTAGCAACGCTAGTAGTGGGCTTTGGTTTTTGTTGCCTGCGCCTATTAGTGGTTTGCTTTGGTTGTGGTTATTTGTCGTGTTACGCGGTGTTCGCCGAGCGTTTAAAGTGGCATAAAGTACAGGATGGATCCTCAAAATGAACGAAGAAATTCTCATTAATTTTAGCCCCATGGAAACCCGGGTTGCGGTAATTGAAAACGGTATGCTGCAAGAGGTTCATTTAGAGCGTAATGACCATCGTGGTATTGTGGGCAATATTTATTTGGGAAAAGTTGTTCGAGTATTGCCCGGTATGCAGGCAGCCTTTATAGAGATTGGTTTAGAGCGTGCAGGTTTTATTCATGTGGCTGATATTGAACCCCAAAATGGGCAGCCAGATTCAGATGACATCGCTCGACTGTTAAGAGAAGGTCAAAGTTTGCTGGTGCAAGTGCTAAAAGACCCTATCGGCACTAAAGGTGCACGCCTTACTACTCAGATTTCTATTCCATCTCGGTACCTCGTTTATTTGCCTGGTAGTGACCATGTAGGTATATCACAGCGTATCGAGAATGAAGTCGAAAAGCAGCGTCTCAAACATTGTTTAGAGAGATACTTAGCTCAGCCCGTCCAGTTACAGGAAGGCTTGGGACTTGAAAAATCGGGACTCAATCACGCTGAATTCACTAAAGAAGGCATTATTGTTCGCACTGTGGCTGAAGGTGTAAGTGAGCATGGTCTGCAACAAGATGTCGATTTTTTGCGGCGTTTATGGCGCCAAATTAGCCAAACAATTGTCACAGGCACAGCCCCTCAAATGATCTATCAAGATCTGCCCCTAGCGCTTCGTACATTGCGAGATATTGCCCACCCTCAGATAGAGAAGATTCGCATTGATTCTAAAGAAACCTATCAAAAAGTGTCTGCATTCGTTAACCAGCTAGTGCCTGATATGACCGCCAAGTTAGAGCATTACCCTGGGGGCAGGCCTATATTTGACCTCTATAACGTAGAAGATGAGATTCAAAAAGCTCTTGGGTGCAAAGTACCGTTGAAATCAGGCGGTTATATCATTATTGATCAAACCGAAGCGATGACTACGGTCGATGTTAACACTGGCGCTTATGTTGGCCACCGTAACCTAGAAGAAACTATATTTAAGACTAATTTAGAGGCAGCAACAGCGATAGGTAGGCAACTTCGACTCCGTAACCTTGGAGGCATTATTATCTTGGATTTTATTGATATGCAAGATCCAGAGCATCAACGCCAGATAGCTCGAACGTTGGACAGTGCATTAGCTAAAGATCACGTTAAGACGAAAGTGTTACCAGTGTCAGAATTAGGCCTTATTCAAATGACACGAAAACGCACGCGTGAAAGCCTAGAGCAGCTTTTATGTGAACCTTGTTCGTCTTGTGAAGGGACCGGCACCAATAAAACACCAGAAACTATCTGTTACGAAATATTTAGAGAAATTTTGCGGGCCCACCGAGCTTATGATACCAATACCTATTTGGTGTTAGCCTCACAAGCTGTTATCGATCAACTGTTAGATGAAGAAGCACACCGTTTAGCAGAATTGGAACAGTTTATAGGAAAATCCATTTCGTTACGTTTAGAACCGATGTATGTTAGCGAACAGTATGATGTGGTGTTGCGTTAATGATCGCTAAATTGAGCCAGTGGTTATTAACTGGTGTTTGCCTATTATTAGTTGTTTTGGCGGCAAGTTTGTCATGGTTGCGGTGGGGTATTGATGATCATCCGCTATACCACTATTGGGTTGAACAAGAGGTAACTAGGGCTATAGGGCAGGAGCTAAGCTTAGAGTCTTTTCAAGTTCAGTTAGTTGGCACTCGCTTACAGCTAGACCTGCAAGATATAGAAACACTTGAAGGTTTAAGCCTGTCTCGCTTAGCCTTGGGTGTGGATTTATGGGGGTCCTTGCAAGCAGGTATGTTACGTTTATCCGATGTCCAAGCTAAAGGGTTGTCAATTAATGTCGAGCAGCAAGAAGATGGTACTTGGGGCCCTCAGGGCAGTATTAAAAGTGGATCGCAAACAGTTCCCCAGCTGATGCTGGCATTGGCAGGCAGGGTGCCGCAGTTACTATTAAAAGACGTGGCTCTTACCTTGACACCCCAGCAAGGTCCACCAATGAGTCTGGCTAAACTAAATGCTCAGGTTCATGTATTAGAGAGTACCAGTATAGGCCTAACTCGAATTGCTTTATCGTTATATGGCGATACCGATAGTAAAGTTCAAAACCCCAGTACCGAAGCCCAAATTACTCTTAGCCTTAAAGCTAACGAAACCGTTCAGCGTGCGCAAGTCTATTTACACAGTGATCGCCAAGAGATAGCGCCGTGGCTGTCATTTTTGGTGCCCCATACATCACCATTTTACCCAAAGCGCCTTAGCTTGGGTGGTGAATATTGGCTGGATTATCAAGCCAATGAATACCTTAATCTCGTGACTAAGAATTCCCAGATACTGCTGGTTACACCCACAGATGAAGTCGATTTAACTGGAGACATTGCTGCCACTAGCCAGCTTGGCGGCCACCAAAATTTAGATTGGAATTTAGATTGGAAGTTACTGGAATGGAGGCTTACAGGGAAAGCGTTAACTGGCAAGGTTAATGGTGTGACCTTGCCCTTGGAAGAACTAAAGGCCCAAAAAACTAATAAAGGGCTCGCTTTAATGAGCCCTAAGCTCCATTTGGCGGATACCCAAAGGGTGTTGAACACCATTAAAGCGTTGCCTGAAAAAATCAATTATCCTATCCAGTCGTTGGCCCCTGATGGTTGGTTGCATCAAGTGCAATTACAGCTAGATGTTGAGCAGCCTAAGGAGTTTTTGTTGACTGGTAAAATGCAACAAGTGAGCATTAACGCATGGCTTGGAGTGCCACAAATACAGCAGGCCGATGGCCAAGTTTGGCTTAATCGTTACGGTGGTAAGGTGGCCATAAATGATACTGATGGTCTGCAGGTGCGCATCACTAACCTCACTTCACAACCATGGCATTTAATGGGTGTAATGGGTGAATTTAATTGGCATTATGGTGCTTTAGTTAACCGCTTTAGTTCATCCAAACTGAATATTAACCTTGGCCAGGGGCATATTAATTTAAAAATGGCGGCTGTATTTCCTCGTAAAAATACAGATGCAGAACCTTTTATACAGTTGGCTTTAGGTATGCAAAATATCGACCTAGCGATGCTACCCAATATGTTGCCAGACTTGGTGCTTGGTGGGGAGCTAGGCACTTGGCTAACCAAGGCAGCACCCACAGGCAAAGTAACCGAAGCTGCTCTAATTTATAATGGCCGTCCAGGAAAGATTAAAAGTGCTGCTGGCACTGTTGAAGATTCATCACCCTCTATGGAAAGATCTATGCCCATTGTGGCGCATGTGGAAGCGCCGGTCTTTAAATATCACCAATCTTGGCCCCAAGTCCAAGGCCTAAAGGCTGATCTTACGGTAGGCCATGAAGGGGTTTTGTTAGAGGCCCGGGCCGGGTATGTTAAGCAGGGCCAAGTAACCCAGCAGGTAAAGGGCTGGCGAGTTGAAATGCCTCTTTATAAAAAAGCAACTTATAAAACAACAGGCAACCAAATAGCCGATAACCAGGCAGGTGCTCAAAAGCTCAGCTATATAACTGTGCATGGCCAAATGGTGGGCGAAGCTTCGCAGATAATAACCTTGGCACAGGAGTTGCCAATACGCCTTAAGCTGCCCTCATGGCTAAGCGCGTTAAACCCTGAAGGGGAGGTGTCTTTACAAGGCAGTATTGCGATACCTTTTAGGCATAAATCAGTCACAACCTATGACCTAAAGTTATCGAGTGACAATCTCAATGGCTATTGGGCGCCATCACAAGCTGATTTACGTCATATTGAACTTGAGGTTGGGTTGAGTTCGAGCCACGCAGGTGTCGGCACTGTTACTGGCAGTGGCCTTGTTGATGGTCAATTGATTACTTTTGAGCGGCTATCTAATCAGCACTTATCTAAAGTAAACCTCACAAAGCCTTGGTTGTCAGAGGTGCCCAGCGAAATTTTACACAATGCCAATGTTAACTTAAATTCAACACAAGGCAACTTAACATTTGAATTTCAGGGGCGATTAGCACCTCAATATCTCACATCAAAAGTTAGTCATCCTTGGGTAGAAGAAATTTCAGGTGTGCTTCCCTTTACAGCACGGTTATCTATTTGCACTCAAACTACAGTTTCGTGTACTTCGATAAGTGCAGAGGTAGACCTGACACAGGCAGGTATAGACCTGCCAGAACCGTTGAAAAAATTACAACAACTCCAGCTGTTGGGTTACTGGGAAAAAGACGGTCAATATTGGTATGCCAGCCTGGACCAACATCATGTTGCTGTTAAGTTAGATGCTGATGAAGGTTCAAACGGTTTAGTTGTTTTAGGAGCTAACGCAGCTTTTCAAAGTGCTGTTGACTCGGCCCAGCAGGGGCAGTGGAATCTAGGTGGGCAAATAGAATTTGTGGATGTGGAAGCGTGGTGGAATGTATACCAAAATCGTATCAAAGCATGGAAGTTAAGCGCAGACAATGCTCCTGCAGTTGAAGTGTTGCCTAATATTGATGTGAAAATAAAGCATGCTATTTGGAATGGCCAGGATATCGATCAAGCGACAATAACTGTGCAAATGGTGGACCAAGCAGGAGACTTACAAACGATACAGCCATTGCGCTTGCGACTTACGTCAGAGCAGTTTGCTGGTAAAGTGGATTATTTTGGCCCTGAGCACCCGTTAGTGGTTCATATTGACCACGCCCATGTAAGTTTTCCAGAGTCAGCAATTGAAACGACTAAGGACATTGATTTATTAGAACATATTGATCCTGGTAAGTTTCTAGATGCCGACGTATCGATCGATGAACTAATAAAGAATGGCGAGTCTTTCGGACAGTGGCAGTTTAAAATGCGTCGCCAGGGCAACCAGGTTAACGTACATGACTTAGATGCTTACGTTCGTCATAGCCGTCTCCAAGGTAACTTAACATGGGCTAAGGTGGGTGGGTCTCACAGCACTCAGTTTACTGGTCAGGTTGCATCTAGTGATATTACCAGCCTTCTCATAGCTTGGGGCTATGAACCTGCAGTTGTTGCTGAAACGTCAACTCTAGAGGTGCAGTTAAGTTGGCCTCGCTCCCCAGCCGCATTTTCGGTACTGGGAATTGATGGTGATATAGGTTTACGTTTTAAGAAGGGCAGTTTCTCTTCGTCACCAGATGCAGCCAAAGGCTTAAAAATATTAGCTTTGCTCGACATGAGCCGACTGATGAAACGTATCCAACTGGATTTCTCTGACATTATCCAGCCAGGATTTAGCTTCGACAGTGTTGCTGCCCACTACCGTTTTGAGCAAGGAGTTGCATCTACAGTTGCTCCTTTAACGCTAAAGTCTGCAACCTTAAACTTAACGATGGATGGTTGGATCGACTTTAATGAGCGGCAAGTGGACAATAACCTAGTTATCACTTTGCCCTTGGCCGATAAACTTCCTTTAGCTGCTTTATTAGCAGGCTTACCGCAATTAAGTGGCATGATATACGTGATTAATAAACTGATTGGTGATGAGCTGGCTACGTTCACAAGTGCGCGCTACAGTGTGCTAGGCTCGCTTGATAGGCCTGATGTCAAATTGGTAAGAATGTTCGATAAAGACTATCAACAGCAATCTGTGAAGGAGCGCATTGAAAATGTCATTACCATTGAGTGAATTTAATTCAGTTTCAAATGAAGTTATTAATTTAACTGGCCAAGGCCCAGCAGTTGCGGTGGTGCAGCTTGTGAGTAAGCTTAATGTTGCAGACAATTTACGAGAAGCTGCATTACTGATACAGCGTGCTAGCCTGCAAGGTGCAAGGCTTGTTATGTTGCCAGAAAGCTTCGCAGTATTTGGTGACCCTCAAATGGTGTCACATGGTGCTGCATCCGCCATACCGAAACGAGGGCTGCGCTTATGGTTATCTCAACAAGCCAAGGCTAACAACGTATGGCTTATTGGTGGCACAATACCTTGCCAGCAGGGTATAAGAGATTTTAAAAAGGTACGTTCGGCCTGTTTTGTTTACGACCATGAAGGAGAAGAAGTCGCACGTTATGATAAGATCCATATGTTTGATGTGGATATTGCTGACAGCCACGGCAGCTACCGTGAGTCTGATACCTTTGAAGCAGGTGATGAGCTGGTAGTGGTTGATACTCCTGTCGGTAAAGTGGGGTTGACCATTTGTTACGATTTACGTTTTGCAGAAATTCACGCCAAATTAGTGGACTTAGGAGCGCAGATTATAGTCAACGGCGCGGCCTTTACTAAAACCACAGGCCAGGCTCATTGGCACACGTTACTTCGTGCACGAGCCATTGAGACCCAGTGCTATGTTCTAGCAGCATCTCATGGTGGTCAACATGATCATCGGCAGACTTTTGGCCACTCGATGATTATTGATCCCTGGGGAGAAATTTTGGCCGAGCTAGCTGAAGGCCCAGGTATAGCAGTGGCGCAAGTTAATCTAAATCACTTACAGGCAATAAGAACTGCTTTCCCTTTACAGTCTCAGCGTAGATTGAAATAACAAAGCCGGCAAGTTAGCCGGCTTTGTTATTTCAATAGGTGACTAAAACTCGTGCCAATCATCATCGCTATTTAAGCTGGGTGTTGGGCGAGTTTTAAATGAGGGTGTGTTAATTTCAACTATAGCTTCTTTATCAAACGAATGTTCAGCAGACTTTTTCTGGGGTTCAGCTGCAGGAGCGTTAATGCCAGATTTATTGACTTTAAAAAAGGAAATTTGATCTTTAAGTGCTTTAGTTTGGTCGCTTAACGAATAGCTAGAAGCCGAAGACTCTTCACCTAACGCAACATTTTGTTGATTAACGTTCTCTAATTGGCCTACAGCAGAATTAATTTGGTTAACGACTGTGGCTTGTTCACTGGTGGCAGTGGCAATTTTGGCTACAATATCTCTCACTTTAATGATCGATTCAGTAATAGAGGATAAAGACTCGCCTGTTTGGTTTACTAAACTACGACCCTCCTGAACTTTGTTTGAACTATCTTCTGCAAGATCTTTGATGTCCTTGGCGGCATCTGCAGCGCGCTGGGAGAGGTTTCTCACTTCACTTGCCACGACCGCAAAACCTCTACCATGTTCACCAGCTCTAGCTGCTTCAACAGACGCATTAAGTGCCAATAGGTTAGTTTGGAAGGCAATGCCATCGATTAAGGTGATAATAGACACGATTTTGCTACTAGAGGTTTCAATATCACTCATGGCTTGAACCGCTTTACTAACTACGTCTACGCCAGCGGCTGCGTTTTCCTGTGTATTTGTTACTAGGATACTTGCCTCATCAGCACGGGCAGTGTTGTGCTCAATCGTCGCAGCCATTTCTTCCATACTTGCAGACGTCTCTTCTAATGAAGAACTTTGTTCGTTGGTGCGCTGCGAAAGGTCTTCAGAGCCACGACTAATTGCACTAGAATTGGCAGCCACGCTATCTGTTGCTTGCAGTACGGCAGACACAGTCTTTTCCATGTTATCTACGGAGCTATTTACAGCCAATTTCAATTCGTCTAAGCGGCCCTTGTATTCGCCAGTGATGTGCTGTGTTAAGTCGCCATAGGCCATTTTTTCTGCTATCGCAGTGGTTTCCGAAAGGGCTTCGGCAATGGCGTTAATAGAGGTGTTAACGCCCATTTTTAGTTGATCTAAATCACCTTTAAGCGGGGTATTTACTCTTAGTTCAAAATCACCTAATGTGGCCGCTTTCATCACTTGGTTAATTTCACCAATGGCCTGTTTCATGGTTTCCATGGTGTGGATTAATGTGTCACGAAAGGTACTTTCAATCTCAACGCCCTCTAAACGATAACCAAAATTACCCGTAGCAATGGCGTTTAACACTTGCTTAAGGGCCTCCATGGTGTTTTCTACACTGTTTGCAGAGTTGTTTACACCATCTTTTAATTTATTTAAGTCACCCTTAAAATCAAGCTCAATGCGATTATCAAACTGCCCTTGGGCGACGTGCGTAACCACCTTGTTGGTAGCACTAATGGCATTTTGTAAGGACTCTAAGTGCTGGTTTAATACTACCGCCATTTGACCAATTTCGTCTTTTGAGGTGATGTTGGTATTACGTAGTGAGAAATCCCCAGATTTATCTAACTTGATTAATAAACTAGACAGGGAGCGAATTGGGCTGCTGATTGATGTTGATATAAAGTAGGCAAAAATCAAGATAAGTACAATACCGATGCTACCAAGTTTCCAAATCAAAAGCTTCAAGTCTTCAATTACAGCAAAGGCTTCAGACTTGTCAATTTCGGTCAGTAAAGCCCATTCAGTGCCTAAAATGTTGACTCTAGTATAAGCAGACAAAACAGACTTTCCAGAGCTGGTGACGATAATTTTAGACCCAGTTTGGCCAGCAAATGCAGCTTTAACAGCTTCTGACTTTACGCTGCCTAATTCAGGGTTGGCAAATGAAGCTTTTACAGTATGGTTAATTGGGTCAAGGAATGAGTCAGATCGCATTAAATAGTCATCGCCCACTAAATAAGATTCGCCTGTTTCACCCATACCAGAACGTTCGCCCATGACATCATGTATGCTGTCTAGCGAGATTTGTAAAGCAATAACCATCTTCACTGTACCGTCAGCGCTAGTAATAGGTTGGGCAATGAAGCTGGCAGGGTCGTTGTTGGAGGGAGAGAAAGGTTCAAAATCAACAAAGCCAAACTCTCCAGTTGCGATAACTTCATGGAATAGTTGGCCAAGATTGGATTCGGCATAAGCGCCATTCATAATGTTGGTTTGGTAATCTACTTCCTTGCCTGCCGTGTAGAAAATGTTGCCATCTGGGTTAATAAGAAATAGGTCGTAATAGCCATATTTCTCAATGTACATATTGTAGTAGTCTTTTTCGGCCCCGACCAAACCCTGATTAAAGGCTTCAGCCACATTAGTGTCGGATAAAAGGGTTCTCTCTAACGTTTCCCTGAGTATATCGAGGTCATCTTTAGTCGATTGAAAATAGTCTTCCATTTGAGTTTTTTTAATACCTCGCACAGTTTCAAGGTGATTGAATGACTGATGTTCCATCGCTTTGGCTGCACTATCTAAAGTAGCAATGCCTAGTGTTATGAAAGGGATAATACCGACTAACAAAAACGATGTGATGAGCTTCTTGCTGATACTCAAGTTAGTGAACCAATTCAGCATAACAAGCTCTCTTCAATTTCGTTGTATATTATTGTGCTGATGTAGGTTACACGTGGAGGGCTCAGATGGCTAGCCTGCTGTAGCAACTTACAGTAAATCCTTCAATGGAGCATTGGCACAGGTCAACGTTGATCCATTTGACTAGAGTAAACCCGCACCACTTATAACTACTGCGCTAACAAACTAGTTTCTTACAGGACTACCCAGATCAAGCATGGTTGAAATCCGAGCTTGGGTATGACCAGACTTAGCCAAACGCAAAAATGATTCCCGCTCAGCATCATACAGATCCTGTTCGCTCATCATCGTATTAGCCTTCACCTTACCCCCAGTAAAAATTCGCGCTAACTCAGTGCCTACAACAACATCATGTGAGGTGATTTTTTCTTGGTCGTGAGCTTCAAATAACCAATCCATCATTTCACGATAGGTTTCTTCGCCTGCCATAGGTAAGGGTTTGCGGGATTTGGCTTTTTTGACTTTATCAAGCTGGGACAAGGCTTCGCATAATAAACGGTCCCTATTCATCATGTATTGATCTTCAGGATAAAGCATCGCTTGGTCGGTAGCTTCTATAGGCGATTTGGCCGTCCAACCATAACCCAAAATCATAAATGCTTTCCATGCAGCAGCCTTCATGTCCCCAAGTACTTCATACCAGCGGTATAAATACTCTTTACAACCGCCACCACCAGGCACAACACCGACACTGGATTCTACCAAGCCCATCACTGAGTTAGCGTGTCCAATCACGTGATCAGCTGCTAACACCACTTCAAAACCACCACCAATAGACATGCCAGCAGGTGCAGCAATGACAGGCAATGGACATTGATTAATAGCGTGCATGGTTTGCTGGAAATGATGAAGGAAATTATCCATACCGGTATAATCTTGTGCTTCAAAGAATTCACGAAATGCCACTAAATTTACACCACAGGAGAAATGCTGAGCATCATTGTGCAGCACAACACCCCGTAATTTTTGGCCTTGCGCATGCTCCAGCGCATGGCGAATCACATCCATAGACTCGGTGTCTAGTGCGTTGGCTTTGGAATGAAACTCTACAATGGCAGCGTTGTCGTAAACAAACCAGCTGGCTTTAGCATTGCTGAATTGAGGCGTTAATGTTTGACGCAACTCAGAGAAGCGTAATACGCCAGATGGACGCTTTATAGCCACATATTCGCCACATTCATCTAAACTGCATAGTTGCCCATCAATAACTTGGTAAAATCCCTCTTTTTTAGCTGCCAGTAACAGCATCGGCGCTACTGTCCGGCCTTCTTTTTGCATACGCTCAACCACACGTTGAGCGCCTATTTGATCTAATAACTCAAACGGGCCAGAAATCCAGTTGTAGCCTAACTTCATAGCGTCGTCAATGGGTAGAATATTGCTGCCAATCTCTGGGATGAGTGCAGCAGCATAGTTTAGAGTGCTAGACAGCACTTGCCATGAGAATCGACCATAGGCGCTGTCATCATCTAACAGCGCAGCTACACCATGAGCTTCAGCTTTTTGTGCTAACGCTAACTGTAAGCGTGCAGTAGGAGTGTACGCGCCACTAGTCAAGTTTAATACTTCTCTACCAGCTTCAGTGTCTCGGTAAAAACCTTGCCCACCTTTGTTGCCTGTTTGTCCATTGGCAACCATTTGGGTCATCAAAGCAATAGGCTTGGCGTATTGATGGAACGCGTCACCTGCTGGCAAAATATTTTCTAGACTCTTGGCCACGTCGGCCATAAGGTCAATGCCTATTAAGTCATATAAACCAAATACGCCAGTTTTAGGGATGCCCATGGGGCGGCCAAATAAAGCATCGGCTTCGGCTGGTGATAAGCCCATGTCAAAGGCAGTATGTAAGGCACATTGAATGGCAAATACGCCCACACGGTTGCCCAAAAAGCCTGGAGTGTCTTCACAGACCACCACGCCTTTACCTAGGTTGCTTTCACAAAACTGATCTAAGGTGTTAATCACTTGGTCACGGGTGTGTTCGCCACGCACCAATTCTAACAAACGCATAAAGCGCACAGGGTTAAAAAAGTGGGTGATCGCAAAGCGCTCACAAAATGCTTGAGGCATACCTTGGGTCAGAAGGCTGATAGGAATAGTGGAGGTATTTGAAGTGATAATAGTATCAGCACCCGTGATGGCGTCAATACGTTTATACAAAGCTTGTTTGATGTCTAAACGTTCAACCACTGCTTCTGCTATCCAATCACAGTCGGCTAACTGAGAAAAGTCGTCCTCGGTGTTACCACAGTGAATGAGTTGACCTGCTTCATTACTCATTAAACCTGGTGAGTTAGGGTTATTTAGGCGTTTAAAGCCTCGCTCTGCCAGGGCGTTAACGCTGTCCCCAGCGCTTGGTAGATCTAATAACCATACTTCTACACCAGCGTTAGCCACTTGGCCTGCAATCCCTGCTCCCATGGTGCCAGCGCCTATAACCGCCACTTTTTTAATGGGTGATGTTGCGGATAATGAATTATTGATGAGCTTGGCCATGGTTATTTTTCTACCGATTGAATGAATATTTTCATAATTTTAAGGCTTTGTTTTGGAGCTTCCATAGGCAACATATGTCCCGAACCCTCAACCACTTGCGCTTGTGTGTTTAAGTCTTGCGCTAGCTTTAAACCTTCTCTTTTTGGTGTCATACGATCTTGTCCAGCCAGAATAACACAGCTAGGACAGCCCATAGCAGCAAGCTGCTGCGCTCTTTGAGAGCCTTTGGTGTAAGCATTGCAAGCTGCAAGATCTTCGGCCAAAGGGTTATTAGCCATGATACGTGCGCCCACACCTATGGGTTGCATTCCGGGCACCGCACTAGCGCCATATTGATGTTGGGTGCCAAAGCCCCATTGCAGCATCATTGCGGCGGCAGCTTTTGGGTTTGTTTGAGCCGTTTCCACTAATGCAGGGTTCACAGGTATAGCGCTAGCTGTGGCAAGGGCGGTAACAGATTTAACTTGATCACCTAAGTCACATAACAAGGCAGCAGCTTCTAACGCTACTAAAAAACCCTGTGAGTGGCCCACTAAATGTACCTTGTTTACCTTGGCGGTATTTAAGGCTCGAACTAGCCAAGCACCCATGGCTTCGATGCTAGTGAGGGCTTCACCGCCTGATAAGCTGTGAGCTGGAAAGTCTGGGGCGAACACACTATAACCATGAAAAGCAAACCAGCGTGCTTGCAAAGCCCAGCCGCGATGATCGGTACCAGAACCGTGTAACAACACCACCGTGGGTAAGCTTGTATCAAATGGTTTACCGCCTGTGGCAACGAAAGTGTTAGCGTTATCTACTTGAATATACATAATTACACCTGCGCCTGCATAGCAACTACTTTTGCTGCTGCACGTAACCCTAAACCGAAGTCGGCTTGAATGTCTTTGATGGTTTCAATACCTACGGATACCCGGATAAGATCAGCGCTGATGCCTGCTGCCACAAGGTCTAGTTCACTCAAGCGTGAATGAGTGGTGCTGCCAGGGTGCAATACTAAAGTGCGCGAATCGCCTACATTGGCTAAGTTTGAAGATAGCTGTAACGCGTTAATAAAGGCAGCGCCGGCTTCGCGTCCACCTTTTACACCAAAAGTAAGCATAGAACCGGCACCCTTAGGGAACAATATTTTGGTATGTGCTTCGGCATCAATATCTGGATGGTTAACCCAAGCTACTGCGTCTTGTTGCTGTAGCCAAGTAACCATGGCCTGAGCATTAGAGACATGTTGCTGCATGCGCAGGTTTAACGTTTCTAAACCTTGCAATAATAAAAAAGCGTTATGAGGCGTCATCGCTGCACCTATGTCACGCATAGACTCACAACGAATACGCATGGCTAACGCAGCAGGGCCAAACTCTTCCCAAAAATTCATGCCATGGAAAGGTTCATAAGGTTGCGTGAGTGTTGGAAAGCGGCCACTTTTAAGCCAATCAAAATTACCACCATCGATCACCACACCACCAACAGCCACGCCATGGCCACCAATCCACTTGGTTACAGAATGCACCACTACATCGGCACCGTGTGCAATTGGATTATTAAGGTAGGGGGTTGCAAAGGTAGCATCTACCACTAGTGGTACGCCTTGAGCATGAGCAGTTTCAGCAATGGCGGGTAAGTTAGACACGTCAAGGCCTGGGTTACCAATAGATTCGCAAAATACCAATTTAGTATTGTCTTGGATAGCGTTGGCTACGGCGTGTTGATCGTTAATATCAACAAAGGTGCAGTCAATATTAAACCGTTTAAGCGTGTGCTTAAGCAGGGTAACGGTAGAACCATATATTTGCGCAGCGCTAACAATATGATCACCAGCAGAACAAAGGCTAAAAAAGCTTACAAATAATGCACTCATGCCAGAAGCTGTACAAATTGCACCTGCACCGCCTTCTAAGGCCGCCAAACGTTGCTCTAGCACCGCAACAGTGGGGTTAGTGATGCGGCTATATATATGGCCACCCTGCTCCACGTTAAATAGAGCAGAGGCCTCATCTACACTGTCAAACACATAAGAGGTGGTTTGATAAATAGGCACAGCCCTAGAACCATGGTCTGATTCTGGCTGATAGCCACTGTGTAGCGCAATAGTATCTGCGCCTAAAAATGAGGATTTGCTCATAGCGTTGCCTTGTGGAGTTTATTCAGTGGTTAATTTTGGTGTTAAGCCTAAAGTGTCAAAGTTAAACGGAAGGCTGTTCAGTTCGCCTTGCAATACACCGCCTTTTGTTTCTACATCAAGCGTTAGGTTGTCGCCCAAAACAGACAACGAGCATAAGACAAACGCCAAGTGTACCCCATATTTAGGCGAATAGGCTTGGCTGGTGATTTCACCCACCCATACATCACCTAAATAAACGTCTGTACTAGAAATAGTACATTCCTGGTGAATGACTAGGCCCATCAGTTTTTTCTGAGGCACATGTTGACGCAGCGCTTTTAACGATAAGCTATTAATGTCTGCGTCTAAATCAACGTACTGGCCCAAACCACATTCAAAAGGTGTCGTGTGGTAGTCCATGTCATTGCCTAAGGATAATAAACCACTTTCAACCCGTTCAATGCCATTTGGACAGCCTGGGCCTACATTCAAATCTTGGCCTTTCTCAAAGAACTCACCCCATAATAGACCCGCAAGGCTGGCGTCATTGACATAAATTTCAAAACCACCCTGTTTGCTCCAGCCAGATTGAGCCACCTGCATATCTACACCCTGGTAGGACATGGGTTTAATGCCAAAGAATTTAATGTCGCGTACGCTTTCACCAAACACCCTAGCCATTAAATCTTCCGCTTTGGGGCCTTGCACTGCGAGGGGCCAAATATCCGGTTCAGTTACAGTCACGTCTAGGTTAAAGCCGATGGCTAAGCCTTGAGCCCATAACATAACGTCAGTATCAGCAATTGATAACCACCAATCATTTTCTGTTAGTTTGATAGCAATTGGATCATTAACCATGCCACCCTCGGGGTTACACAGCGGTATATAAAAACAGCGACCAATGCGGGCTTTGGATAAATCTCTTGGCGTCATTAGTTGGATCAAATGGTAGGCATCAGGGCCACTAATAGCCACTTGTTTTTCAGCAGCTACATCCCATACCTGCACATTCTCGCACAGATGCCAATAATCAGCTTCCATACCACGAAAGTTAGCCGCTAATAAGGTATGGTTGTAGATAGTATAAGCATGTACACCCGCAGCCTCTACGCGGCTAGTAAAAGGCGTAGCACGTGTGCGTCGAGTGATAGAGAGGTTGGAGGTTGACAGGCGAGTGATGGCAAGTTCTGTGTTCATAGGATACGACCGATCAAAATTGTTGGATAAATATGTCGGCGCAATATACGCCCGCAATCCGTGTGGGGAAATAGACAAGCCTAGTCAGTCATTTATAAGACTGACTAGGCTTAATTGTTCTAAAATAGACTAACGACAGGCCGTGAGGCCCAATGCTTCAAAGTTGAATGGAAGGCTGGCCAAAGTGCCTGTGGCTCTGCCTTGGGCGGTGTTAACCTCTACTTCGGTGGCGCCATTTAAGGCTTCCAGATCACACATAAAAAAGGCTAGACGGCGCATGTACTTAGGGGAATATGCTTGGCTACTAATAACGCCTACTTTTTTATTACCTACAAATACATCTAAATCGTTTAAACTACGATGGTACTCTAGCACCAAGCCTATTAGCTTTTTGCTCGGTGTATACGCCCTTAAAGCCGGTAAGCTTAGGCTGTCAATGTTAGCATCTAGATTGACATATTTTTCTAAGCCAATTTCAAAGGGAGAAGTCTCATGGTCCATATCGCTACCAAACGATAGTAGCCCACTCTCAATACGCTCGATAAGGTTAGGGCAGCCTGCGCGCACATCTAGATCTTGGCCTTTGGCAAACAACTCATCCCACAACTGAGTGCCAATGTTGGCATCATTCACAAACACTTCATAACCTGTTTGTTTACTCATACCAGAGCGAGCTACTTTCATACGTTGACCGTTGTATATAAAAGGCGCAATGGCAAAAAAACCAAGCTGTTTTATTTCATCACCAAATACTCGGCACATCAGTTCTTCAGCCTTGGGACCTTGAACTGCCAAAGGGAAAATATCCGGTTCTCTGACTTCAACATCTAAGCCAAAACCAACAGCTAAACCTTTAGCCCAAAGTAATACGTCTGAGTCTGCAACAGACAAGCGCCAATGGCGATCATTTACCTTGATGGCAACGGCATCGTTCATCATTTTACCTTTTTCGTCACACATGGGTAGGTAATAACAACGACCTACTTTGGTATCGGTTAGGTCTCTTGGCGTCATGTATTGAGCTAATTGATTAGCACCTGGGCCCATTAGGGTCACCTGTTTTTCACAGCTGACGTCCCATACCTGTACATTTTCACACAAGTGCCAATAATCCACTTCAATGCCACGAAATGACGTGGCTAAAAGTGTATGGTTGTACACCGTATAACCACTTGCACCAGCAGCCTCTACGCGGCTGCTAAAAGGGGTACGGCGAGTACGACGCGAAATGGACAAATGTGGGCGCATGTAAAAGGTTCCAGTACGTAAAATTGTCCCATTCTGCTCGCAATTGACCTAGGCTT
>CAJXEN010000012.1 GCA_913052465.1 uncultured Oceanospirillaceae bacterium | reverse complement strand
AACCCATGCCCAACACATGTTTTTGTTTGCGCGCACGACCTATTATGATATTAATGCCAAGATCAATACGCAAAGTATCAGCCAAAGCTAACCAATCATCCCCCAGTTGCTTATGGTACAACAAGCTAACCAAAATTTCTCCACGTTGACTGCTCAAAAAATCGATCTGGAATAATTTTTGACTTAATACCAGTGAAGACTTAATGCCTGTCAATAAAGGGAGCATCAAGGCATTGATACGCTCACTAGCTTGAGGAAAGCTGTCTATACGAATAGGCTGATGTTTGTTACCAGGTTCGAACATAGCATAAAAAAGATCATCTCCTTCATGCCACATCCGAAACTCAGCACGCATACGGTAATGTTCTGGCTTCGATGGAAATACTTCTAAAGCAACGTCGGATGTAAAACTACCCAACTCATCAAAACGAGCCCGTATCTGTGCGCTTTTGGCATCCAAAAGTGCTTGGTATTCTTGTGGTTGAATTGGCGCAAGGGCCACAGACCTACTCCTTAAACTGGATACTAATATCAGATGTGATTATAGCAGGGCACACGGGCATAAATAAATAACCCAGTGCTCTCAAACGCTTAGTGGTGTTAACTAGAGAGTTGTCTGAGAGTCATCTTGAGAGTAGCGAAACTATAAGCGTTTTTGTACAATGGTGTCTGAAATATCAAATCCAATAGTTTGCGCCCTATTTAGCGCCCTCAAGACACCCGAATTTTACCCATGACCAATAAAAAACGCGAAATACTTGTGACCAGCGCCTTACCTTACGCCAACGGATCGATTCACCTAGGTCATATGTTGGAGTACATTCAAACTGACATTTGGGTAAGGTTCCAGCGTCATATCGGTAACACCTGCCACTATGTGTGTGCCGACGACGCCCACGGCACAGCTATTATGTTGCGTGCCGAACAAGAAGAGGTTACCTCAGAGCAATTAATCGCCAGAATACAAGCAGAACACGAACAAGATTTTAGTAATTTTAAAGTGTCTTTTGATAATTTTTATTCCACTCACTCGCCTGAAAACCGTGAGTTCTCAGAATACATTTATAAAGCTTGTGAAGCTAAAGGCCATATTGCCTCGCGCACTATTACCCAAGCTTTTGATCCAGAAAAACAATTATTTTTAGCTGACCGGTTTATAAAGGGCACCTGTCCTAAGTGTAAAACTGAAGATCAGTATGGTGACAACTGTGAAGCCTGCGGAGCAACTTATTCTCCTGCCGATTTAATCAAACCTAAGTCGGCCATCTCAGGTGCAACACCCATTCAGAAAGACTCCACTCATTTATTTTTCAAACTGCCAGACTTTGAAAAAATGCTCAAAGAATGGACTCGAAGCGGTAGCCTACAAACTGAAATCGCCAATAAACTCGCAGAGTGGCTAGATTCTGGTCTACAACAATGGGATATAAGTCGAGATGCGCCCTACTTTGGTTTTGAAATCCCAGGCCAACAAAATAAGTTCTTTTATGTATGGCTGGATGCACCTATTGGTTACATGGCTAGTTTTAAGAACCTATGTGATCGCACAGCAGAGCTAGATTTCAATCACTACTGGAATAAGGACTCCAACACCGAGCTGTACCATTTTATTGGCAAAGACATCATTAACTTTCACGGCCTATTTTGGCCTGCTATGTTACACGCTGCTGAGTTCCGTACCCCAACAGCTGTCTACGCCCATGGGTTCTTAACTGTGAACGGGCAGAAGATGTCTAAATCTCGTGGCACCTTTATAAAGGCAGGAACTTATCTACGTCACCTTCACCCAGAATACCTACGCTACTATTTTGCTGCTAAGCTCAATAATAAAGTGGATGACATAGATTTAAACTTAGAGGACTTTGTGCAGCGTGTAAACTCAGATTTAGTGGGCAAAGTTGTCAATATTGCCAGCCGCAGTGCTGGCTTTATAAGCAAAAAATTTGGTGGTCAACTGAGTGACATAGTCAGTGAACCAGAATTACTAGAAGCGTTTGCTAATGAGCAGCATGCCATTGCAGAATATTATGAAAACCGTGAGTTTGGCAAAGCCATTAAATCAATTATGGCCCTGGCCGACCAAGCTAACCAATACATCGCTGATAAAGCACCATGGGTACTCGCTAAACAAGAAGGTGCCGAACAAACGGTGCAAGACGTTTGCTCCACGGGCCTAAACATGTTCCGCATGTTGATGATCTATTTAAAGCCTGTGTTACCAATGATGACCGATAATGCAGGCAAGTTCCTTAATGACGATCTATCTTGGTCTAGCTTAAATACTCCCCTTACGAGCCACAGTATCGAAAAATTCAAACCTTTGATGACTCGTATTGAAGCAAACCAAATTGAAGCGATGCTGGAAGATTCTAAGGTAGAAGTAGCCAAAGAACTGGCGCTCAAAGACAAGCTAACTAATTAAATAACAGACCACACCCCAGGCTCACTAGTTTTACTATACCAACAAAAAGGCCACCCTAGGGTGGCCTTTTTGTTGGTATAGCTAACTGAAACTTAGTTCCAGCCTGTGACTTCTTTTAGAGCTTTACCAATGTCAGCTAGAGAACGAACAGTTTTAACACCAGCATCTTCTAAAGCTGCAAACTTTTCGTCTGCGGTACCTTTACCACCAGAAATAATGGCGCCAGCATGGCCCATACGTTTACCAGCAGGTGCAGTAACACCAGCAATGTAAGACACCACAGGTTTTGTGACGTTAGCTTTAATATAGGCTGCCGCCTCTTCTTCTGCAGTTCCACCAATTTCACCAATCATAACGATCGCTTGCGTGGCTGGATCTTTTTCGAATAGTTCAAGCACATCGATAAAATTGGTACCAGGAATCGGGTCACCACCAATACCTACACAAGTAGACTGACCATAACCAGCATCAGTAGTTTGCTTAACAGCTTCATACGTCAAAGTACCAGAGCGAGAAACGATACCCACCTTACCTGGTAAGTGAATGTGCCCTGGCATAATACCAATTTTACATTCGCCAGGAGTAATAACACCTGGACAGTTAGGACCCACTAAACGAACTCCTAATTGATCACAAACCACCTTACACTCCAACATATCTAAGGTTGGAATACCTTCAGTGATAGCAACAATCAATTTGATACCTGAGTTAGCCGCTTCTAAAATAGAGTCCTTACAATAGGGAGCTGGTACGTAAATAACAGAAGCTTGGGCACCTGTAGCTGCTACAGCTTCACTTACTGTATTAAATACCGGTAGGCCAAGGTGAGTAGTGCCACCTTTTCCTGGTGTTACACCACCCACCATCTTAGTGCCATACTCAATCGCTTGTTCAGAATGAAAAGTACCCTGACTGCCGGTAAAACCTTGGCAAATAACTTTCGTGTGTTTATTAATTAAGATGCTCATACTTCACCTCCAGCTGCAGCAACCACTTGTTGGGCTGCATCGCTCAGGCTAGTAGCGGCAATAATATCAAGGCCACTTGCGGCCAGTTTTTGACTACCTAGATCGGCGTTATTACCTTCTAAACGCACGACCACAGGTACGCTTACGCCTACTTCTTTAACGGCGCCGATGATGCCTTCAGCTATCAAATCACAACGTACAATACCACCAAAGATATTCACTAGTACGGCCTTAACTCGACTATCAGATAAGATGATCTTAAACGCTTCAGTAACGCGTTCTTTGGTTGCACCGCCCCCTACGTCCAGGAAGTTAGCTGGGAAGCCACCGTGTGTAGCAACAATATCCATTGTACCCATGGCTAGGCCTGCACCATTAACTAAACAACCGATGGTGCCATCTAAGGCAACATAGTTTAGGTCCCAAGAAGCAGCATGCGCTTCACGCTCATCATCTTGACTTGGATCGTGCATAGCTTGAATGTCTTTGTGACGATATACAGCATTACTGTCGATCACAACCTTCGCATCCAAACAGTGCAAATCACCTTGTTTGGTGACAACTAATGGGTTGATTTCTAATAAGGCTAAATCTTTGTCTTGGAACAATTGTGCCAAACCAATAAAAATTTTAGTGAACTGCTGTACTTGCTTACCCTTCAGGCCAAGCTTAAACGCCAACTCACAGCCTTGGTATGGTTGCGCACCAGTTAGCGGATCAATTTCGGCTTTTAAAATCTTTTCAGGAGTCTCTTCAGCCACTTTTTCAATTTCTACGCCACCCTCAGTAGACGCCATAAATACGATACGCTGGCTGCTGCGATCAACCACTGCACCCAAGTAAAGCTCTTGAGCAATATCAGTACAAGGCTCTATGTAAACTTTAGAAACAGGCTGACCGTCTGCATCAGTTTGGTAGGTTACCATGCGGTTACCTAACCATTTATTAGCAAAATCAGCAACTTCTTGCTTGGAAGAAACTAGCTGTACGCCACCTGCCTTGCCTCGACCTCCAGCATGTACCTGGGCTTTAATAACCACGGTATCACCTGGAATTTGCTCAAAAGCGGCCATAGCTTCTTCGACTGTATCTACGGCGATACCGCTAGATACGGGCAAGCCGTACTGGGCAAACAGCTGTTTGCCTTGATATTCATGAAGATTCATTGTATTGCCTGTTTATTTAAATTTAAACTAAATACTTATTTTCTTTTTTTTCTGTTGGCCATATGAATGGCATGGCCATCTACGGCTAAAGCTGCTTCGTGTATTGCCTCACTCAATGATGGGTGAGCAAATACAGTAAGAGCAAGGTCTTCAGCACTAGAGCCAAATTCCATTGCAATTACCGCCTGAGCAATGAGTTCTGAGGCGTTGCCGCCAATAATGTGGCAACCCAAAATACGATCTGTTTGGGCATCGGCAATCAACTTCACAAAACCTTGAGTATCGTTTGCTGCCATAGCCCGACCTGAAGCCGCAAATGGGAACTTACCCACTTTAATTTCAACACCTTCTGCTTTTAACTCTTGCTCTGTTTTACCAACCCATGCCATTTCTGGGTGGGTGTAAATAACCCAAGGAATACAGTCGTAGTTAATCAACGCCTTATGGCCTGCAATAATATCTGCAACCATCATGCCTTCTTCAGAGGCTTTGTGAGCCAGCATAGGCCCCCGCACTATGTCACCAATAGCATACACTCCAGGGGCATCCGTTTTACACCGCAAGTTAACGTGAACAAAACCACGCTCATCAAGCACCACCCCAGAATCTGCCGATAACAGACCTTCAGTGTAAGGCTTACGTCCTACAGCAACAATCAGCTTATCGAATGTTAAGGTCTCAGAGTCGCCATCGGCCTTTTTAACGGCGACTTTAACTTCATTATTGACCACTTGCGTACCTGTGACAAGGGCCCCAAGGCGTATGTTCATACCCTGCTTCTTTAAAATCTTAGCCGCTTCTTTAGACAAGTCCTTATCAGTTGTGCCTAAAAAGGTATCCATTGCTTCTAATACAACAACGTCACTTCCCAAACGTTGCCATACTGTACCCATTTCTAAACCGATCACGCCTGCACCAATAATACCTAGGCGCTTGGGCACTTCACTAAGGCTCAATGCACCCACATTATCAACTACGATATCTTCAACTAACGGCGCTGGCGGGATATTTATCGGCACAGAACCGGCGGCTAAAATTACACTGCCCGCTTTAAGTTGACTTTCACTACCATCGGCAGCGGTCACTTTAATAACACGATCTTTTTGCAGTTGACCAGTGCCGTGAATCAATGTCACACCATTGGCTTTAAATAAACCTGCTACACCCATGGTGAGGTTATTCACAATAGTGTTTTTACGGGCCATCATCGCAGCCACGTCCATAGACACTTCACCAGTGCTGATACCATGTTCTTCAAATTCATGCTTAGCATCATGAAACTTATGGGTTGAATCCAATAATGCTTTAGAAGGGATACAACCAACGTTCAAGCAAGTTCCACCTAATACTGGAGCTTCTTTGTCACTAGTCCATTTTTCTACACAGGCTGTTTTTAAGCCTAGTTGCGCACCACGAATAGCCGCAACATAACCACCAGGGCCGCCACCAATGACAACTAAATCAAATTCTTGGGACATAATACTTTCTCAAATTGTCAGCCCACATTGGATCACAACACAGGCTTGGGTTAACACACGGGCTTATATCTCAAGCAGTATTCGTGCTGGGTCTTGCAGCAATTCCTTAATGGTAACTAAGAACTGAACTGCTTCCTTGCCATCAACCATCCGGTGGTCATATGACAATGCTAAATACATCATCGGTCTAATGACCACTTGGCCATTTTCTGCTACCGGACGATCTTGAATTTTATGCATACCCAAGATGGCGGTTTGTGGTGGGTTTAAAATTGGCGTCGACAACAGCGAACCAAAAATACCACCATTAGTAATAGTAAAGGTGCCACCCTGCATCTCTTCCATGGTTAACTTGCCATTTTTAGCTTGAGTAGCCAAGCCCATAATACCTTTTTCAATGTCAGCCAAACTCATCGCATCTACATCACGTAATACCGGCACTACCAAGCCACGCTCAGTAGAAACTGCTACGCTGATGTCTTGATAGCCGTGATAGACCATTTCATTACCATCTAATGACGCGTTAACGCCTGGGTAACGCTTTAGGGCTTCTGCTGAGGCCTTAACAAAAAACGACATAAAGCCTAAACGAGTGCCATTGTGGGTCTTTTCAAATTGCGCTTTATACTGGTTACGCAGCGCCATAATGGGTGACATATCCACTTCATTGTAGGTGGTCAACATGGCTGCTTCATTTTGTGCAGACACCAGACGTTTAGCAATAGTTGAACGCAAGCGCGTCATTGGCACACGCCGAGAAGTGCGGTGTTCTGGGCCAGTAGAGGCTGCCACTGTTTCCTTAACCGCTGGTGTTGGTGCCACTAGTGGGATCTGAGCCACTTCTGGAGCAACAGCAACTGGGTTCTTTAAGTAATCAAGCACGTCTTCTTTAAGTAAACGACCCCCTTTGCCGGTACCCGTTACCAGACTAGCATCTAGGTTGTTTTCATGTAACAACTTGCGCACAGCTGGGCCACTCACATCTGACAGGTTAGTATCGTCGGCCTGTGTGCCTGCGGCTGTTGAGATTGAGCCCTCAGGGGCTGCAGCATCGCCTGCGGTAAAACGAGCGATGACTTCATTACTCAGCACGGTGCCACCTTCAGCTACAAGAATTTCTGACAAGCTACCATCAGCTGGTGCAACAACTTCCATTACTACTTTATCGGTTTCGATATCAACGATCAGTTCATCACGAGCACAAACATCTCCTGGCTGTTTGTGCCAGGTAGCAATGGTACCGTCTGCCACAGACTCAGGAAAAGATGGGGCTTTAATTTCAATAGACATGGTTTATCTCTTCACTTTAATGATTAGTAGGATTTGCTCAATTAACCCATTCATGATTCTAGCCCCAATGCATGGGCTACTAACTGACGTTGTTCTTCTAGATGCACAGACATATAACCACCTGCTGGTGCTGCTGATGCGGGTCGCGAAGCGACGATCAGATTAAGTTCAGGCCGCCCTATCTGTATCACTTTGCGCATGTGGTGCTGGCTACAATACCAAGCACCTTGGTTTAGTGGTTCTTCTTGACACCAAACCACAATTTCTAGCTGAGGGTACTGGGATAGTACGTCTGCCAAGTAGTGCTCGGGAAACGGGTACAACTGTTCAATACGTACGATTGCGATATGGTCTAGCTTACCCAAACGACGCTGTTCAAGTAAATCGTAATAGACTTTACCACTAGTTAGCACTACACGTTTGACCACTTCTTTATTGTGATCATCTACATCATCAATAACAGTCAAAAACTCACCCTTTGCTAAATCATCGATGTTTGAAATAGCCATTTTGTGGCGTAACAAACTCTTAGGCGTCATCACCACTAGTGGTTTACGCATAGGCCTAATTACTTGACGCCTGATCAAATGGAATATTTGCGAAGGAGTAGTTGGTACACACACTTGAATATTGTGTTCTGCACACATTTGCAGATAACGCTCTAATCGAGCCGAGGAATGTTCTGGACCCTGACCTTCATAACCATGAGGTAGCAACATGGTTAAACCACACATACGACCCCACTTATGTTCTCCACTGGTTATAAACTGGTCAATGACTACTTGAGCCCCATTAGCAAAGTCGCCAAATTGGGCTTCCCAGATTACCAGCCCTTCGGGTGACGTTGATGCATAACCATACTCAAAAGCCAGCACTGCTTCTTCTGACAACAAAGAATCAAAAATAGTAAACTCTGGCTGATTTGGTGACAAATTACGCAACGGAACATACGCACCGCTACCCTTTTGGTCATGTAATACAGCATGCCTATGGGAGAAGGTTCCACGCCCTACATCCTGCCCTGTTAGACGGATAGGATACCCTTGCTCTATCAAAGAAGCGTAGGCCATAACTTCGGCAAAACCCCAATTAATTTCTGCCGCACCTGACGCCATTTTTAACCGATCATCAAGAATTTTCTTTACCTGCCGCTGCACGACAAAACCTTGAGGTACACGATCTAAGCGCTGACCCAAGTCTTTTAATACATTACTAGCCACCCTGGTGTCACCTGCAGCTGTCCATTCATGACCTAAATAGGGTTTCCAGTCTACAAACGAACTTGAGTCAGGTGTTGTTACCAAGGCTTTGGCAACGTGATCACCATTATCAAGGGCATTACGGTAATCGTTTTGATGAGAGGCAATATCTGCTGCAGTAAGAACGCCCTCATCCATTAGCTGTTGACCATATATAGTGGTCACCGTTTTTCGAGCTTTGATGGCGTTATACATCAATGGTTGTGTGCCAGATGGCTCATCAGCCTCATTATGACCACGACGGCGATAACACACTAGATCGATAACGACATCACGTTTGAATTCATTACGATAATCTAACGCCAGTTCTGATACAAAAGCCACAGCATCAGGGTCATCTCCATTAACATGAAAAATTGGAGCATCAATAAATTTTGCAACATCTGTGCAATAAGGAGTACTGCGAGCATCTTCTTTTTTGCTGGTAGTAAAACCCACTTGATTGTTAACAACAATATGTACCGTACCACCCGTTTTAAAAGCACGGGTTTGGGACATTTGCAGCGTTTCCATGACCACACCCTGACCTGCAAAAGCGGCATCTCCATGCAAGCAGATAGGTAATACGGGATCACCTTTAGAGTCTTTGCGGCGATCTTGACGGGCTCGCACTGAACCTTCTACCACTGGATTAGCAATTTCTAAATGTGACGGGTTAAACGCCATTGCCATGTGTACTTCGCCACCAGGGGTGTTCACATTGGTGGAAAAACCTTGATGGTACTTAACATCACCAGAAGTATTCAGAGGTTGCTTACCCTCAAACTCTTCAAACAGATCCACTGGATTTTTACCAAAAATATTAATCAATACGTTAAGTCGACCACGGTGGGCCATGCCTATAACAATTTCTTTAGCTTTGTTACTTCCAGAACGCTGAATGATATTATCCAACATTGGGATAAGCGCTTCGCCACCTTCTAAGCCGAAGCGTTTAGCACCCGAAAAGCGAGACGCTAGGTACTTCTCTAGACCCTCTGCGGCAATTAAACGTTCGAAAATATGCCGACGTTTTTCGGGTGTATGTTGAGGATGGCTTCGAACCGACTCTACTCTTTGGCGTATCCATAACTTCTCATCGGTATTAACAATGTGACTATATTCACAGCCTACTGTTGAGCAATAAGTTTCTTCAAGGCCAGCAATGATTTCTGACAAAGGCATTTCTTCTTTGCCTAGGTAGGAGGCACCGACCTGAAACACCGTATCTAAATCAGCAGCAGACAACTCATGAAAACGAAGGTCTAGGGTTTGCACTACTTCTTTAGGGGCCAGTTCAAGAGGATCTAAACTAGCGACCTGGTGGCCATGGACTCGATAGGCATTAATAAGACGAACAACACTAACTTGCTTACGCTCGTGGTCACTACTGAGTGTTGATGTATGTATGGGGTGAGATTTACTTTGATTTTTGCCTAAAAGAACAAAGTGTTCTTTTATAATAGAGTGGGGAACGTCCCCGCTGATAGAGTTTGGCACTCGAGGGAGCTGATCAAACTCTTGGCGCCATTGCTCAGGAACAGCGTTAGGGTCACGTAAATAGGTTTCATACATTTCTTCAATGTACGCAAAATTTCCACCAGAGAAATGAGACTCACGTCTCTGTTGCTCCATTACGCTGTCATGCATTCAGTATCACCGCTTTATGATTGTGGTTAGACTTAACCAAACACGTCCAGTATAACTCTTTATGCGTCACACGTCTAAGCTACATCTTCAAACTTTAATAAAGCAACCATCCCCTCAAGGCACTTAACTAACACAGACTCTTAACTTAAAAGACCCTAAAGTAGATGCCTTGGGCTTAAATGCCAATAAGCTTAAGTGGCTCTAGTTAGCAGCATGTTACGAATATGCCCAATCGCTTTGGTTGGATTTAATCCTTTAGGGCAAACAGTGACACAGTTCATAATACCATGGCAACGAAATACACTAAAAGGATCATCTAAGCCAGCTAGACGCTCTTCAGTCGCGGTGTCGCGGCTATCTGCCAAGAAACGGTAGGCTTGTAATAAACCTGCTGGACCAATAAATCGATCTGGGTTCCACCAAAAAGATGGACACGCCGTTGAACAACAAGCGCACAGAATACATTCATATAACCCATCTAACTTTTCACGTTCTGCAGGAGACTGAAGACGCTCAATCGCCGGCGCTGGGGTATTATTCAATAAGAACGGTTTAACCTTTTCATACTGTTTGTAGAACTGGTCCATATCAATCACTAAATCACGAATGACCGGCAACGCAGGCAACGGACGCAAAACCAACTTATCGTTTTTGACACAAGATGATAATGGTGTGATACAGGCCAACCCATTAGTACCATTAATATTCATACCGTCGGAACCACAAACGCCTTCTCGGCATGATCGACGGTAAGCTAGCCCCCGGTCTTGGGTTTTCAACAAATTCAAGACATCTAATACCATTAGGTCTTTACCACCAGTATCAACCTGAAAGTCCTGCATATAAGGCTTCGCATCAAGTTCTGGATGGTAGCGATAAATACTCACTGTTAACATATCACTATTCCTTAATAAGTACGGATTTTAGGTGGAAAAGCATCCATAGTTTTAGGTGAAAAGTTCACATCTCGCTTTCCAAGACGCTCTTCCAAAGGGTAATACACTGAATGTTTTAACCAATTCTCATCATCACGTTCAGTAAAGTCATTGCGGGCATGAGCACCACGACTTTCCTTACGTTGCTCAGCAGAAATGGCAGTAGCATAGGCTACTTCAAATAAATTTTGTAATTCTAGTGCTTCAATACGATCTGTATTGAACGCACCTGTTTTATCTTGCAAGTGAAGGTTAGACACCTTAATGCGCAGTTCGCGAAGCAAATCTAAGCCCTTGATCATGCTCTCTCCTTCACGGAACACACCAAAGTATAGTTGCATGGTTCTTTGCAACTCTTCGCGAACCTCGGCAATGCTTTCACCAGATTCAGAGTTATTAAGAGCGTTCAAACGCTCCATAGCAACATCAACGTTAGCTTGGCTTGCAGATTCAGAATGGTAGCCTTCACGCATCGACTTTTCAATCTGTATGCCTGCAGCTCGACCAAAAACAACCAAATCTAATAAAGAGTTACCACCTAAGCGGTTAGCTCCATGCACAGATACGCAAGCCACCTCACCACAGGCGTATAAGCCATCAATAACACGAGTCTGTGTTTTTGACTCTGGGTATAATACCTGACCACCAATATTAGTTGGTAAACCACCCATCATATAGTGGCAAGTAGGAACTACAGGTATTGGTTCAAATATTGGATCAACATGAGCAAATGTCCGGGACAACTCACAAACACCAGGCAGTCGGCTTTCGAGCACATCCTCACCTAAATGGTCTAACTTTAGTAGTACATGATCGCCATTTTCACCACAACCGCGGCCTTCCAGAATCTCTAACACCATAGAACGAGCGACAACATCACGGCCTGCTAAGTCTTTAGCATTAGGTGCGTAACGTTCCATAAAGCGCTCACCATCTTTGTTGATAAGGTAGCCACCTTCACCCCGACAACCTTCAGTAACCAAGGTTCCTGCACCAGCGATACCTGTGGGATGAAACTGCCACATCTCCATGTCTTGCGCCGGCAGACCCATGCGCAATCCCATACCAATACCGTCACCAGTGTTAATAAGCGCATTAGTAGTTGATTGGTAGATTCTACCTGCACCACCAGTAGCCAAAACTGTGGCCTTAGCTTCTATATAAACGGTTTCGCCAGATTCAATACAAATAGCAACCACTCCAACAACAGCACCGTCGTCGTTTTGCACCATATCTACAGCAAACCATTCATTTAAAAAGGTAGTGCCACCTTTTAGGTTACCTTGATACAAAGCATGCAATAACGCGTGGCCTGTTCGATCTGCAGCTGCACAGGTTCGAGCAGCCTGACCACCCTCACCAAAATTCTTTGATTGACCACCAAACGGTCGCTGGTATATACGACCTTCTTCAGTACGGGAAAAAGGGAGTCCCATATGGTCAAGTTCAAACACAGCCTGTGGCCCAACACTGCACATATACTCAATCGCATCTTGGTCACCAATATAATCAGAACCTTTGACGGTGTCATACATATGCCAGCGCCAATCATCGTTAGGATCATTACTGGCAATAGCACAGGTAATACCACCTTGAGCCGACACAGTGTGAGAACGGGTAGGAAAAACCTTGGTGATACATGCGGTTTTCAAACCCGCTTCAGTGAGCTGCAGCGCAGCTCGCATTCCAGCACCACCGCCACCGATAACGATGGCCTCATAGGACATTTTACGTAAGATGTTAGACATAACTTATAGGCCCCAAAGCAACTGAACACCCCAAATGGTGTAAATGAACATTAACAAACCGACCACCATTTGGAACACAAAGCGCACTGCAAAGTGCTTAAGGTAATCAGTAGAAATAGACCAAAGACCAATCCAGCAGTGGGCACCCAAAGACAAAAGTGCCATTAAACTGAAAATCCTCATACTTGTATTGCTAAACAAGGCCTGCCACTGACCAAAATCTATTTGCGTATTAAGCAGCAGATAAGCCACCATAAAAATAGCATAAGCCCCAAGTATCACAGCACTGACGCGCTGCACTAACCAATCGGACAGCCCGCTCCTACCAAAATTCGTTACTGAAGTTACCATATCCAAACTCCTGCCAATATGGCCAAAATAACTGTTAGGCCGATCACAAATTTTGCCGCTTTGTTGGCTGCATCTAGCTCTTCACCATGCCCTAAGTCCATAACGAGGTGTTTGATACCTGCACTAAAGTGAAACCCTAAGGCCGCCAATAGTCCCCAAGTGACAAACTGGGCAAAAAAGTTTTCTTGCAGCAAGGCTTGTGCAGAAGCAAAACCTGCAGCACCCTCTAAAGACGTATCAAATAAATTAAACAGAAATACCAGGCCAACAAACAAAATAACACCAGAGATTCTGTGGGTAATAGAAACCAAAGAAATTAAAGGGTGTTTGAATGTGCCTAGGTCGAGATTAACGGGTCTTTTATCGCTCACGGTTACCTACTTTTGGCTAAAATAATGAGTTGAATTAAGGCTTGGAACACTACGTACAATCGACATTCACTTAGCTGAACGCGTCACGTAAGACGTCATTATAGTGATTTGAACCGCAGAAAACAACGAAACCGTGGTGGTATATCTGTGTTTTCAACCTACGTATACATTAATAAAAAAGAACCGACCAACACCATCTTTAACACTTTACAAATGCTCGTGAAAGAGAGATTATATAGGGCTAAGAAGTCAGCAGCGCCCTTCCCTATCACTTGTAGTTATACCTACAATCTATATGCCAAATCTATTCTATGCCCTATCCAAGGCAAGTCTAAGGTAAGATAGCCACCAGTTTTTAAAGTGTGCGAACTATGTGCGCTGTTTTAAATGGTGTACTGGGGTTACACTGCTACTTTTATCCAGCCACCTCTCCCATCATAAATTTCAGGAGCCAATAAATGTCCGAAAGAACAGCCACTCTTCTCGTAGAAGGTATGGACCCAATAGAATTGCCTATCTACTCAGGCAGCACCGGGCCCGACGTTATTGATGTGCGTCAGTTGGTGAGTAAGGGCCTCTTTACTTATGACCCAGGTTTTGTGTCTACAGCTTCATGTGAATCTAAAATCACCTATATTGATGGTGACAATGGCGTTTTACTGCATCGCGGCTATGCGATTGAAGATTTAGCAGCCAACTCATCTTATTTAGAAACATGTTACCTTTTAATACACGGTGAACTCCCCAATACCCAGCAGATGAATGAGTTTGAAGGCAATATCACCAACAACACCATGGTGCATGAGCAACTCATTCAGTTTTTTAATGGCTTCCGCCGTGATGCTCACCCAATGGCAATTATGTGTGGTGTAGTAGGCGCGTTATCTGCCTTCTATCACGACCGACTGGATAACGACAACGCTCTTGATCGCGAAAAAGCCATTCACCGCTTAATTGCTAAAATGCCCACCCTTGCAGCCATGTGTTTTAAATACTCTACTGGCCAACCCTTCATGTTTCCACGTGACGACTTGGGTTATGCCGAAAACTTTTTACACATGATGTTTGGCAAACCCACCAAGGAAAGCAAAGTAGACCCAGTGTTATCTCGCGCTATGGATAAAATATTCATGCTGCATGCCGATCATGAACAAAATGCATCAACATCTACGGTCCGCTTAGCAGGTTCTTCTGGGGCTAATCCCTTTGCTTGCATCGCTTCTGGTATTGCCGCCCTATGGGGGCCAGCTCACGGTGGTGCCAATGAAGCCGTACTTGATATGCTTGAAGAAATTGGTGACGTGTCTAACATTGATGCATTTGTTGCTAGAGCTAAAGACAAGAATGATTCTTTTCGACTTATGGGTTTTGGTCACCGCGTATATAAGAACTTCGACCCTCGTGCCACAGTAATGCGTGAGACCTGTGACGAAGTATTAGCGTTACTGGGCATAGATAACGATCCGCTATTACAAATCGCCAAGCGTTTAGAACAGATCGCTCTAGAAGACGACTATTTCATCCAACGTAAGCTATATCCGAACGTAGATTTTTACTCTGGCATTATACTTAAAGCTATTGGTATCCCATCTTCCATGTTTACAGTGATTTTTGCCTTAGCACGCACAGTGGGCTGGATTTCTCACTGGCATGAAATGCTTAATAGCTCCTACCGTATTGGCCGTCCCCGCCAGCTATATACTGGCGAAACTAAGCGCCCTTACCCTACTAAATAAAATATTTTTATATATTTAAAAAAACCACCCTTAGGTGGTTTTTTATTACCTAAAATTGGGCTCTGGCTGCTTTTTTTTGATAACTTGCAGACGGTTTATGAGGCTTTTACTTACCCATAGCGGCACAAAGCTCCGCTATAAATCAGCAAACTCTATAAACCACATCAAAGATAAAGCAATCGTTTATTTAATCAGTCGCAATGCCAGAGACAACAACTGCAGTCGGCACTTTGGCGCAGGTTTTGATTTAATGCAACCTATTGGCGCTCTGATTGTAGGTCATATTGCGGCAGCTGCACTTGTTGACACTTTATCCAGAACCAACATCATTGAAAGATAAATAGCGTTTTATCGTGTATGGCGGCATGAAGACGTGTGTAGACCGCGATGACTCTTAGAAAACAGGTTAACGGCGCCAACTTAAGTCTTGATAAAATCGACGCTGCGTCTTTAGACTAAAACAGCCTAGTCTTTTTTCAACCAAGGGTTAAAACCAGCTTTATCTTTGGCTGTAGGCTTAACATTTTTATCATCAAAGGCCACTTCTGACTTAGTTTCTGGTACCGCTTTTGAACTAGCTTGTGGCGTAGCTTCTAGCGTAGCAGTCAATGAAGAGGCTGGTACGGGCTTTGCAGCTCTAACTGGCAAGGCTCGTGGCTTTACATGAGTTGTGGCATAGTCTGCGTTATAAAATTCCGATTCAACGATGACCTCTGGTTTATATTTACGAATCTCCCAACATCGGTGAATCTTCTTATTACGGCCGAAGTCTTTATCTAAAGTCTCTTCACTGATATCTACCACGTGGTTATGCTGAAGTACTTTTTCGTCCAATTCAAAACGACGATAGTTGGTAGAGAAGATTAATAAGCCGTCTTCTGTTAATAAATCCATCACTTTATGAATCATCCACGCATGGTCACGCTGCACATCTAAAACGCCCACCATTTTCTTTGAATTAGAAAAAGTAGGCGGATCAAGAAAGATTAGGTCATATTCGCCCTTGTGACTTTTAATAAATTCCATGCAGTCGTGTTGTTCAAAGCGATGCAACCGATCACTAAAACCATTCAAAGCAAGGTTCTTTTTTCCCCAAGACAAGTAGGTAGCCGACATGTCTACACTTAATGAGTTATGAGCCCCACCTTGCACCGCATGTATAGTTGCAGTGCCGGTATAACAAAATAGGTTTAAAAAGCGCTTACCATGGGCAAGATGTTGAATTTTTTGCCGTACGGGACGATGATCTAAAAATAACCCAGTGTCCAAATAGTCATTAAGGTTCACTAGAATCTTGCAACCACCCTCTTGAACTTGAAGGTATTCACCTTTTTCATCATGAGTTTGGTATTGGTCTTTACCCGTTTGCTGACGACGCTGCTTTAATACGATACGCTTTGCTGGAATACCCATAGCTTGTGGTAATGCTAACATCACCTCTTCTAAACGACGTTGTGCTTTTTCGGCATCAACGGTCTTAGGCGCAGCATATTCCTGCACATGCAGCCAATCACCGTAAACGTCAATCGCCACAGCATACTCGGGCATATCAGCATCATATAAGCGGTAACATTCAATTTTTTCCTGCTTCAACCATTTGCTGAATTGTTTAAGGTTCTTTACCACACGGTTAGCAAACATTTGGGCCCCTTCACTAAGGGCTTGTAATGGAATTTCTCCACTGGCTTGACGTCTATCCGCAAAGCGGTTTGTGGTTTCTAGGGTATACATTAACAACTGACTCTTTATGGCACCATTATAAAAAGCATACTGCTTGTGAGAACGTAAACCAACAGCCTTACCTAACTCGACGTTACCGGTAAATACACCTAATTCCCAGCCTATAAAATCTTTACTTAAACGCTCACCCAAGTGCTGATACAAATATTGGATGTCTGCTACTTCGCTTAATCGCTCACCATAGGGAGGGTTGGTCATCACCAAGCCTGTTTGTTGTTCCGCATTGTGAGTGAGGGGTTTTAGGTCTTTGAGCTCTCTATGACTAACACGGATTCGGTCAGTCATCCCTGCTTGTTTTAAGTTTTCGCGGCATTTAGAGACTGCTTTTGGTTCACCATCGTAGCCATGAATTTCGCTGGTAGAAGAGGCTTCTCCAGCTTCTCTGCGCAACTCAGCAGCGTCCCAAATTTCACGCCAAAGTTCAACATTATGTTGCTTCCACATTTGAAAGCCAAAACGCCAGCGTAATAAACCGGGCGCAGTATCAGACGCCATCATGGCGGCTTCAATTAAAAATGTACCAGAACCACACATAGGGTCCATTAACGGCTTACCCGCTGCAGCCATTGCAGGCCAACCTGCACGAATTAAAAGAGCTGCAGCTAGATTTTCTTTGAGTGGTGCCATACCACCTTCACGGCGGTACCCCCGTTTATGTAGACTCTCACCAGACAGATCTAAACTAATACGTGCCCGACCTTTAGTAATGAATACATTGATTCTTACATCAGGTTCTTGTTTAGCAATATTGGGGCGTAACTCACCTTTAGCGCGAAACTGGTCAACGATGGCATCTTTTACTTTAAGTGCACCAAAATGAGTATTATCAATGCCACGCATACGGCCAGCATAATCCACTAAAAATGTTTGATCGCTATCAAAATGCTCAGTCCACTCAACTTTGCTTACGGCGTCATAGAGCTCGTCCACACTATCAACAGCTTGATCATGTAACAGTAATAATACGCGGTTAGCCAATCGGCTCCACAAGCAAGCACTGTAACCAACCTTTAAGTCGCCGTTAAAATAAACACCACCTTGAGTTAGCTTAATGTCTTCTGCCCCTAAAGGGCCAAGTTCATCGGCCAGTATAGGCTCCATAGCTTTGGGACAGGTGGCAAAAAAGGCGTAGGTCATAGGTCAATACTGCAGTAATCAAAAGGGCGCGAAGTATAACACTATTGATAATGTAGAAGGTAAATGGTTACTACTCAAAACGCAAAACCTCTGCACCAACAGTGCAGATAGCTACTAACTGCATTACTTCAGCATGTGTCTATTAATAACCAATGGTGATGAGTAATAGTGAGCACTTTGTGCTGTTAAGGTATGGCTTACACTAACACCATGAAACAATGACAACATGGTTCCATGGCGCAATGGTTTTAACCTATTTGAGCAGCACCAATAGAAAATGATGCCAATAGTTAACGCAAGTTAAATAAGTTGAGCTAGATGGTAATGGATGAGGTACGGTTTTGAGGACAAATACACCGCCAAGTACCTTGCAACGGGTAAAGCAAGTGAAGCATATATTTGAACATTAGCATTAGGCTAATCTAAAACTTATTTTTATTAGCCTCATAATCAATGGCAATCATTCATTAAGAAGACATTAAAAAACACCTACACTTGGCTTCTTATAGGGCAACATTTACCTTACAAAAAAAGCACAATGGCATAGGTGGTTATATCAGGTGACACCACTAATCAGTGAAAAACTAAATAGGAAAGTAGTGATCCACCAATAACAGAACAAACAACAACATAAGGTAAATGATAGAGTACCAGAATGTCTTCATAGCTGCCTGTTCGTATGCACCCCGGTACAAACGTAAGGCCCAGTAAAGGAACCGAATGTTCAATAAAGTCACACCTACCAAGTAAATAAACCCACTCATGCCCACAACATAAGGCAACATGGTAGAAATAATTAACAGTACCGTATACAAGAGTATTTGTAGCCCAGTGAATTCTAAGCCATGGGTCACCGGTAACATCGGAATTTCAACTTTAGCGTACTCATCACGCTTGTGGATCGCTAACGCCCAAAAATGTGGCGGCGTCCATGCGTAAATAATAAGCACTAACAGAAGTGCATTAGGGTCTATGGTTCCAGTAACAGCAACCCATCCCAGTAATGGTGGCATGGCACCTGCAAGGCCACCAATAACAATATTTTGAGGAGTTGCCCGCTTAAGGTATCCAGTATAAATGAAGGCATAACCTATTGAAGACGCCAAAGTTAACCAGGCCGTCATTGGATTAACCAATAAGTATAAAATACCTAGGCCAACAACAGCCAATATTGCAGCAAAAATAATCGCATGCAGTGGCTTTACTTTACCTTTGGCAACTGGCCGATTATGGGTGCGGCCCATTTGGCCATCAATGCGTCGATCAATAACATGATTTACCGCAGCTGAAGCACCTGCTGCCATAGCGATGCCAAGATTACCCCAAATTAACACTGGCCAAGGCACCATGCCCGGCACTGCCAAAAACATACCCACTAAAGACGTAAGTATCATGAGTAAAACTACGTTAGGTTTACACATTTCATAATAATCACGCCAGTTAATACGCATCGGCGCTGTTGCCGCTTTAGAACTCATTGGGGCGTCCCCGCTTTGAATAAACTACATAATTAAGGCTTAAAGTGAGAACAAATAAACAAGCGCCACCAAAGTTATGGGCTACAGCTACTGCTAATGGAAGGAAGTAATAAATATTAGCTAAACCCAAGCAGAACTGGACAAAAAACACCGCCAAGAAACCCAAACCAAACCTGCGTAAACGCTGGTCATCTTGAGACATAAGGCGGTAACTCATCACAATTAAAAATACACCCAAAATAATGGCACCATACCGATGTAACACGTGAATAGCAGTCCGTGCTTCAGCATGCATAAGGCCACCCAGATAACTAGGTCCCCGCGTTTGAGCGATGTTAAAGCCTTCTTTAAAGTTCATTTCTGGCCACCAAGAGCCGTTACAATCTGGTAGGGTGTAACATGCCAGAGCAGCGTAGTTCGAGCTCATCCAACCACCTAAAAACACTTGCGCGATCACCAAAATCAAGATTAAAGAGGCCCAAAGTCTCAAACTACTGTATTTTATATTGGTGAGAGACAAGGTTTTAACTGGTTGTCTCATACGCCGCAATTTGATCAACAGCACCATGAGTAGACTAGCCGTAATAAAGCCACCCGTTAAGTGCGCTGTTACCACTTGTGGCCATAACTTCCACGTCACTGTCCAAGCACCAAAAGCACCCTGCAGCATCACCATTGCCAACAAACCTTGCGTCAACACAAACGGGTAATATAAACGTTTTCTTTGAGACCAAGACGCCACTGCTAAAACTAAAATCACAAACCCTAAAAGAGTTGCAAAGTAGCGGTGAACCATCTCCAACCATCCCTTGTGGACCTCTACAGGAGAGTCTGGGAATAAGGCTTCTGCATCAGCAATCTGCTGCACTGTTTGCGGCACAAGCAAAGTGCCGTAACAACCAGGCCAGTCTGGACAGCCCAAGCCAGCATCAGCAAGGCGAGTCCATGACCCTAATATAATGACACAGATCACAATAGCAAGAGCTAGACAGGTTAAAAGGACGCTCCATTTAGGAGCGCCAGTGGCAGTAGTATTCATAATATTGTTACCCTATGTTTGAGGTTCTAAGTAACTTCTTGAGGTCTTTAAGTAATTCTTTTCCAACAAATTCAGTACTGTAATGCATCATAATATTGCCTAGTGGGTCTACAATATAAACCCCCTCACCAGCGGTAAAAGTCTCTACAGAAAGGCTCTTAAGTTGGATCAACGCCGGGAATTTCGCTTGGAGCTGCTCACTAAATTCACCCTGCTGATTGACCAACAAACGTGTCACTCTATGGGCTTCTTTACCCAGAGCCACATTAATTTGACGTAGCAGATGGGTCGCTTCTTGACAGGATTGAGCACAATTACGTTGCGTCAAATAAACCACCAACCAACGCTTCTCCGACTCTGACTGTGACCATAATAATTCATCTTGATCAACTAGTTGAGCTTGTTGTAATTCATTAGGTGGCAATAATAACTGGCCAAAATTAGTTCGGCCATCTGGCACTCCCCATAAATTAAAGTACATTAACATGGCAAACATAAGTGGCAAAGCGGTTACCCCGAACACTGCGTACAAGGTCCAGCGATTAGTTTTTTTGGTGGTCATAGTTCTACCTTTTTAATGTCGATGGGAGAATAAAATACTCGATAAATATATAGTAAGCAAAGCGTTAAGGCGAGACCAAACCACTGCCACGCATACCCTAGATGCTTTTCTGAAGCCATTGTACTTGCTCGCCAGTGGGGCGTAAGGGTTGCATCACCTGCTGTATCCAACATTAACACCCAAGGCAATAAGTCACCCTCAACGAAGGTGGCTAAATGCTCAGCCAAAACCTCAGGAGTGATCGCCTGCACAAGTTGTGGGTACTCATCTGTATAGGTATCGATAGTGAGCTGGAATGGATTAGCTTGGACCGGAACCAGGCGCCCAGTAAGACTTACTTCACCACTCACCCAATCAATAGTAGGCAATGGGTTTCTCTGGCCATTCGATGCAAACCAACCGCGATTAACCAGCAATAAATCAGCGCCCACTCTGATCAGCCCTATGGCGTCATAACCAACCTTACCATCCACTACTTGATTGTCCTTAAGCCAAATAAAGGGCTTGATAAAGGTACTATTCAATGTCACTCTTTGAAGGTTGTTTAGGGCACGCAAAGTTAGACCTTGGTCATCATTGAGCATTATAGGTTGCTCTAAGGTCACCAAAGTCTTCTGTAGTTGTGTTTTTTGGTCTGCCCTATCTAACTGCCAGAAACCTAAATTTATGGTAAGCGGCAAAAAGAATAGTGTGAAAACAGAGATTGCCCAATAGTGTTGCAGTCGTTTTATCATTACTCTAGCTAAACCTAATTAACGTATTTAAAGAGACTCTTTTTTATGATCAAAATCGTCATCGTCATTGTATTACTGTTGGCTCTAATCAGCTTAGCCAGTGGTTTCTTTTTCTTAATGAAGGATGGTACGAAATCTACCCGATTACTCACGTCACTAAAGTATCGTGTTAGTTTAATTGTACTGCTAATTATACTCGTAACCTATGGGTTTGCGACCGGTCAACTTGTGACTTCATCGCCATGGGCTGCCATCCATTAGTTTGACAAGTGACTACTACACATAAAAAAGGCAGCCATTAAGCTGCCTTTATGGTTTTTGATGAGTGACCTATATAATATAGACGAATAAGAACAAGCCTACCCAAACCATATCCACAAAGTGCCAATACCAAGCCGCAGCTTCAAACCCAAAATGCTGGTCTGGAGTGAAATGGCCTTTACAAATTCGAATCATCATAATGAACAGGATGAAAGCACCTATAGTTACGTGAACACCGTGAAAGCCTGTCAGCATAAAGAATGTTGAGCCGTATATGCCAGAATCTAAAGTGAGACCTAATTCGGTATAAGCTTCAATGTACTCTAGTATTTGGTAGTAAACAAAGATCGCACCTAGGATCACTGTAATAGTTAACCAAAAAATAGTCTTGCCACGTTCCATTGCCCTAAGAGCATGATGTGCAATAGTTAGCGTTACACTAGAAGTCATCAATAACACTGTATTTAATAATGGAATATGCCAAGGATCTATAACAGCATTTGGACCAGGATAGTCTGCGCCTGCTGGGTTGTTAAACATAGGCCAAGTGTAATCAAATTCAGGCCACAGCATGTGTGAAGAACCTTTGTCACCTTGACCATCAAGCCACGGGCCAGCCCACTGTCGAACATATAACAGCACACCAAAGAACGCTACAAAGAACATAACCTCTGAAAATATGAACCAGCTCATACCCCAGCGAAAAGACTTATCCATCTGAGGACTGTACATACCCACTGTGCTTTCTTCAATTACTTTACTAAACCACTGAAACAAAACAAAGGCGAGCAATAAAGTGCCCACTAAAAAGACTAGATGAGGAAACGCATAACCTTCGCCTCCTGAACTCATGTGGTTCATCATACCACCAGCACCTGCAGCCATACCAATTAGGCCTAAACTTGCCACAATTGGAAAATAACTACTTTCTGGTACGTAATAACTGGATGTTGCCATGTATTGCTCCTTTGTCGAAGGCTTATTTTTTGGCCATATTATTTGGCCAACATTATGTTTATACGCCGCTGCTATTCAGCAAAGGCGCCTGCATCAAATAACGTGTAAGACATTGTAACTTTTTGAATGTGCGCTGGTAGATCTGGGTCTAAGGAGAAGATAAGTGGCATCTTGCGCCCTTCTCCAGCCTTTAATGTCTGCTGATCAAAACAAAAGCATTCTGTTTTTTGCACATACTCTGCGGCCACTGATGGCGATGCGCTAGGCACCGCCTGTCCTACCATGTCGTTTGCTGTTGGGTTTAGGGCCCAAAAGTTCACTTGGGTCCAGGCTCCTGGGTGCATTTCCACTTCTTCTTGTAAAGCTTCAAATTCCCAGGGCATGCCCGCGTTATTAGTAGTTACAAACTGCACTGTTATTGTACGGCTTGTATCCACCCACTGCTCAACTCTTTCCACTGGGCCTGCGGTCTTACCATTAATGCCAGTAATTTCACAAAAAACATCGTATAAAGGCACTAAAGCAAAACCAAAACCAAACATGGCAATAGCTGCTAGAACTAACTTTAACGCCGTATTATTCGGCTTGTTGCCAGATAGGTTATCTGGCTTGGATGAATTAGAGTTCATATGGGCTGACCTATAAGCTTATTTAACGTGTGGTGGCTCAGCAAACGTGTGATATGGCGCTGGAGATGGAATAGTCCATTCCAAACCTTCTGCTCCTTCCCAAACTTGATCCGTAGCTTTTTCACCACCGCGGATGGTCTTAATCAATAAGTATAAGAAGATAAGCTGGGAGAAACCAAATACGAAGGCACCAACCGTTGCTATAGCATTAAAATCTGCAAATTGGAGTGCGTAATCTGGAATACGACGAGGCATTCCAGCTAAGCCAATAAAGTGCATCGGGAAGAAAGTCACGTTAACACCAATGAAAGACATCCAAAAGTGAAATTTACCTAAGCTTTCGTTGTAGTAATGCCCTGTCCACTTAGGTAGCCAGTAATAAACACCAGCAATAATGCCAAATAACGCACCAGGTACGAGCACATAGTGGAAGTGAGCCACTACGAAGTAAGTATCATGATACTGAAAGTCAGCAGGCGCTATGGATAACATTAGGCCAGAAAAACCGCCGATGGTGAATAACACTACAAATGCCAAGGCAAACAGCATTGGGGTTTCAAAAGTCATTGACCCTCTGAACATGGTAGACACCCAGTTAAATACCTTCACACCCGTGGGTATGGCGATCAACATGGTGGCATACATAAAGAAGAGCTCTGCCTGCAGCGGCAAGCCCACTGTAAACATATGGTGAGCCCATACGATGAACGACAAGAAAGCAATTGAAGAGGTCGCGTATACCATTGAGGCATAACCAAATAATGGCTTGCGAGCGAAAGTAGGAATAATCTGCGAGACAATACCAAATGCTGGCAAGATCATTATATACACTTCAGGGTGACCAAAGAACCAGAACACGTGTTGGAACAATACAGGATCACCACCACCTGCCGCGTCAAAAATGCGGTACCAAAGTGAATGTCCATCAACATCATAGTCACTACGCCTGCCAAAACTGGCATTACTGCAACCAGTAAGTAAGCGGTAATGAACCAAGTCCAAACAAACAGTGGCATCTTCATCAAGGTCATACCCGGCGCCCGCAGGTTTAAGATAGTCACAATAATGTTAATGGCGCCCATGATCGAAGAAATACCCATCATGTGCACGCCAAAGATAAAGTAGGTCACACTACTTGGTGCGTAGGTGGTGGACAATGGCGCGTAGAACGTCCAACCAAAGTTTGGCGCACCTGCTTCGGTAAATAGCGTAAATAACAGCATACCGAAAGCAAATGGTAGGATCCAAAAGCTCCAGTTATTCATTCGTGGCAGGGCCATGTCTGGCGCACCAATCATCAATGGCACCATCCAGTTAGCTAAACCAACAAAGGCTGGCATAATGGCACCAAACACCATGATTAAACCATGCATAGTGGTCATCTGGTTATAGAACTCTGGCCTTATAAGCTGCATACCCGGCTGAAATAATTCAGCACGGACAATCAGCGCCATCACGCCGCCAGTGAGTAGCATAATGAAGGAAAACCAAAGGTACATGCTACCAATGTCTTTGTGATTAGTTGTTAATACCCAGCGCATGATGCCCTTAGCAGGACCATGATCATCGTGACTAGCAGTCGCAGTTGTCATTATTCAGCCTCTTATTTCTTCGCGTCAATTATCATTTTGGGAGTCACTGTTTCACCCGTATCATTACCCCAAGCATTTCGCTCGAAGGTGATTACAGCAGCAATTTCAACATCAGTCAGCTGTGCACTAAATGACTGCATCGCCGATCCTGGCTTGCCATTAATTACAATATCGATGTGACCAGCCATATCGTTAAGTGCCATAGGACTTCCAGCCAACGCTGGGAAGATACTTCCCATACCCTGCCCTTCAGTACCGTGACAGCCTGCACAACTGCGAGCATAAACTGCAGCGCCCTCAACCATTAGCTCGTCATAACTAAAGTCTCCTTGAGCAGCAGCAGCTTCTGCAACTTTTCCAGCGCGCTGATCATCCAGCCACACTTGATACTCATCTGCAGTAACTGCTTCTAAAACGATGGGCATAAATCCATGTTGCACGCCACAAAGTTCGGCACATTTACCGCGATATATACCTTCTTGTCCTTCGGGAATCATCGCCCAAGATTCGTTGATATATCCAGGAATCGCATCTTTTTTAACAGCGATTTCTGGCACCCACCAAGCGTGAATAACATCATTGGAAGTGATTAAAAAGCGCACCTTTTTACCAGTAGGGACGACAACATGATTATCAACTTCTTCAAGGTAGTTTTCGCCTTTTTCAGTGCGATTATAAATTTCGTCATCAGTGGTCGTTAGGTTACTAAAGAAACCTACATCTTCACCAAGGTAGTCATACTGCCACTTCCATTGATGACCAGTAATCTTAATATCCACATCCGAATTAGTAGTGTCATACATCTGAATTAAAACAGACGTCGCAGGCACAGCCATCGCGATAAGAATAACAGTAGGTACCGCTGTCCATAACAATTCCAAGCCTAGGCTTTCATGGAACTTAGATGCAACTGCACCTTTAGACTTGCGATGCTTAAAAATGGAGTAAAACATTACACCAAAAACAACTACACCTATCCAGACGCAAATCCAAAAAATAAGCATGTGCAGTTCGAAAATAGATTGACTTACTTCTGTGATGCCTTGAGGCATGTTAAGCCCCCAATCTGCCATAGCAGCGGGTGCCAATGCTAAACCCAAGACTACAGAACTCAGGCGTTGCCAAGCTCTAAAAAACATACTTACCCTCCAGGTGATCTTCTAGATCGTGGATATTATTAAAGCCTTGCGATACTGAAAATAAGGCGACGTAATTATCCTCAATTAACAGGGTCTTGCGCAAGTCTTATTTCCTTTAAAGTGAGTATTTGTCGATAGTGTTAGCCTGGAAGTGCACTATTAACCGCAGTAATAACAATAATTAAAAATAACACCAAAGTGCCTAAACCAACATAAACCATACGCTCAAGGCCGCCATCATTAAAGTCTTCTTCACGCTTCTTATTTGACTGGATGCCCACTAAACCTGCGAGTACACTTTGCACAAAACTTAATAACTTTCGCAGCGTTGATTGTTGCTTGCTCATAGTTTTTTCTCTTTAAATTCTGGAGTTAATGCTTAATAACGTTTTGGCATGCTTTCACACAGCGCTTGACCAAACCGGGGCCTTGGTAGATTAAGCCTGTATAAATTTGAACTAGCTTAGCACCAGCTGCTAATTTTTCTAGCGCATCTTCGCCACTACTAATGCCGCCCACACCAATAATTGGTAGTTGGTCACCCAAAATAGCATATAGGTTTGCAATAGTTTGCGTTGATCTATCTTTAACGGGTGCCCCACTTAAGCCCCCTGCTTCGTCTCCAAATTCTAGCCCCGAAACACCATCTCTACTTAAGGTGGTATTGGTAGCAATCACAGCGTCCATTTTTTGCTCTAACAGACAATGGGCTACACTTTGGAGCTGCTCATCATCCATGTCTGGCGCTATTTTAACAGCTAGGGGTACATAGCGGCCATAGGCCTTTTCCAGTATGACCTGCTCTTTTTTAAGTGCATTCAGCAGCTGGCTTAACGACTCCCCATACTGTAAATCACGTAAACCTGGCGTGTTGGGGGAAGAAATATTAACAGTAATGTAACTGGCATAGGCATATACCTTTTGCATACAGATAATATAGTCTGCTGCTGCATCAACTACCGGTGTGTCAAAGTTCTTACCAATATTGATGCCCAATACACCGTTAAATTTTGCTTTTTTAACATTCTCAACAAGGTGATCTACACCTTTATTATTAAAACCCATACGATTAATGATCGCTTGGGCCTCTGGCAATCTAAATAAACGGGGTTTAGAGCTACCCGGTTGAGGTTTTGGAGTAGTTGTTCCCACTTCCAAAAAACCAAAACCCAATGCTCCAAGACCATCAATGGCAAAGGCGTTTTTGTCTAAACCTGCTGCAAGACCTATGGGGTTAGGAAAATCGATACCCATTACCGTCACAGGCACATCACCTACCTTCGGCACTAAGGCTGGCAATAGGTTTAAACGTGCTCCAGCTGCAAGCCCCTCTAGGGTCAAGTCATGGGCAGTTTCTGCTGAAAACTTAAACAACACACTACGGATGATAGAATACAAAGGTACACCTCAATAATTTTGACCACAAACACCTGTCCAATCGTTAGTATAACCCATGCACTGCTTGGTTACATTTTCACACATCAGTTAAGTGCTAAAACCACCAACTGAAAACTAAGCGTCTACATAGCGTCTGCATAGCGACGACATAGCTACGACATAGCCACTACACTGTCACAACACAAGAAAATTCAAAAGTAAGTAGACTAACGTTATAGAAA
>CAJXEN010000011.1 GCA_913052465.1 uncultured Oceanospirillaceae bacterium | reverse complement strand
TAATAATAGCTGTTGTATTAAATGCTCTACCTACAAGGTTTTTTATAATATTTTTACCAAGGTATCCAGTAGCTCCAGCGACCAATACTCTGTTCATTTTAAGACCTCATTGTTGTTAATTAAATTAGAAATTAGGTGCGGTTTAGGTTTGTTAAAGGGGTTTAAAAAACATAAGATATAGTATGAAAATACTTATTAGTGCTGCCCCAAAACCAATTGGTAAAATACGAAAAAATAAACGTTTATACATTTTTGGCAGTAGTTCATTATTTTTGGCACTAGCTATAAGAGCAATTTTTTCAAGCTTTTCTTCCATATAGTAACCAAAAATAAATGCAACTATTAATAGAAAAGTTAATATTATTGAAAGTTGTAACCAAATATTGGATAAGGAATAACCAATAGTAGAAACTAAATAGCCTCCAGTAAGTACGATTATTACTAAAGAAGGCCCCATTAATGTTTTATTAATTTTCATAATATTTGATAGGGTTACAACTGCGGCTGATGTGAGGCCACTTTTATTGACAACGCTATGCAATAAACCGTTGCATAGCGTTGCTCCAATCATTCCGCATACAGAAAAAACATGTAAAACTTTTAAAAACTCATAATTCATTTTATAAACCCCCCTATTTAGTCCGATCGGTCTATAACCATAGACCAAAAGAAAAAAACCTGTCAATATGCGGTTTTTATTTATTTGAGATGGGAAATTTATGCCTAAAATTGTTGATCACAAAGCATATCGTCAAGATTTGGCTCAGCGAGCAATCCCTCTATTTTCGAAGTATGGTTACCACGGCCTGAGTACCCGTAAAATAGCAACAGAATTAGCTATCTAAAAAAGTGGCCTTTACCATTACTTCCCTACAAAATCAGACCTGTTCGAAGCAAGTACCGAAATACTTACAAATGGAATGCATGAGCAAAAAAAAGAATTAGAGAAGTTATTAGTATCACCTACAACTGATCAGAGATTAACCCTATTGCGTGATGTTAATCAAAAAATCGCAGCAGGGTTTAGTGACGAAATGTCTTTATTATTTGACTATCTGCGCGGGCGTTCAGCGCATGAAATACAAAATGACAAATCAATGCAACTTGCCAGTGCTAACTATCGTGACCTTTTTGTGGTTATTGTTGGAGTAGATTTAGCTGACGTTATTCTTAGCATAATATTAGGTAACTTGTTACGGTGTTATTTTTTAGGTGATGAAAGTGATTTTTCAAAAATAGAAAATCAGATTCACATTTTATTGAACACCCAAAAATAAAGCGATTAGTTTGAAATCGCTTAGCAAATATAATAAAAGATTGTTAATAAAAGACTAGTTGCAGGGGGCTCTTTTCATCTGGCTCAGTTGTGAGGCTATGTGCGGTTTAATGAAAGATAAGAAACGCACAAGCTATTACAACCGACAATAAGTGAGGGTGTTCCCTGCAGCTACTTGCAAACCTTCTAGTTGGGCGATGCTAAGCACTAATGTATTGTGACTCATGCGAGTAATAATACAGCGAAAATCGTGGCAACTGTTGTTACACACCAGTATACGTTTACCGTGTAATACTTCATCGCCTAATAATACTTGGGTTTCTTCTGCATGGCGGATGGCCCGAATATGGCGCGTGCGTACCTCTAAAATAGGGCCAGCATCAAAAATATCCACGTGGCCTTCAAAGTGTAAACCTTCGTGTTCAAGGATGTTGACGATGTCTTCCACATCGGTGTGGTGTTGGCCAATCACAGTTTGAGCAGCGTCACTTAACAAGGGTACATAAAGGGGATAACGGGGCATTAGGTTGGCAATAAAGTTTTTATTACTTGAGGTAGTAAGTAAATCAGCTGCGGCAAAATCCATGGTAAAAAAGTGCCTACCTACAGACTCCCAAAAGGGTGACACCCCTGCGTTGTCAATTACACCTTTCATTTCAGCAATGGTGGTGGCGGCAAAATGTTCGGGAAAACAGGCCATGAAAAGTAAGCGAGACTTTGATAATAGCTGATCGTAAAAATTACAGCGGTAATCAGGCTCTAGGTAAAATGAGCTCAGGCGTGAGGCTCCAGTGTAGTCGTGACTAATATGTAAAGCTGGAATGCGATTGTTAATTTGCAAGTCTATGGAGGCATGCACCACCTGATCCACTCGATAGGTATAGTAAGGTTCGCTTAAACCCACCGTTGCATCTACTGTGCAAGTGCCCACTAAGCGTTCAGACTGTGTGTCTTCCATGACAAAGGTGTAGCCCTCTTCGCCTGCATAGTCGACGCTCGCAGCAAAGGACAACTCACTATGATTAATCTTTTGTGATAGTTGAGCCGGGTGGTTCGGTAGGTTGGTATGGCCCACACCTGTGGCTGCAGCGAAATCTATAAAAGCTTCACTGTCGTCACTTTTAATGGGCCGAACAATTAACACTAGCCACGCTCCAAAGTACTTTGAGTCATACCTTCTCGCAGGAGCCATGAGAGATCATCACTTTGTGCCAAACGCAGCAAAATAAGCGCGCTTAGTTGTGAGCGGGTAGTGAGGCTAGCTAAATGCATATACTCATCAATACTGTGTATTTTCCCACCCTGCACACCTAAGGTGTCTATGTTGGGTAAGCCTGCAGCCGCTAGGTTATTGCCATCACAACAGCCACCAGTGGGGAAAAACTCTAAATTGAGTCCAAGACTCTTGCCACAAGATTGCACCAATTTGCACAGTTCTTGGTTGGCGGGGCTGAGTACTTTAGGTTGTCGGCCAAAGCCTCCGTGTAATTCAATACTAATACCATCAACGGCATTAATTTCGTCCACAATAGCTGCTATTTGGTCTTCACACCATGCTTGTTGTTCACTGTGCTCAATACGAATATTAAAACGCATAGTGCAGGTGTCTGGCACGATGTTCACAGCCCCACCACCCTGTACAAAACCTGGGTTAATAGTAATGCCTTGTTGTTGTCCGTTTAGGTCATCTAAGGCACGGGTGAAGTCTGCCATCGCACGAATAGCGTTACGACCTAGGTGATGCTCACGGCCCGCGTGGGCAGCTTTACCCCGTGTTACCACGGCAAAGTTACCGCTGCCTTTGCGGGCGCCAGCTAAATTACCATCAGCAAAAGAAGGTTCGTAAATTAATCCTAAGTGATGACGTTTAGCAATTTCTGGAAACAATTTTGATGAACTTGGTGAGCCAATTTCTTCATCTGGATTAAAGAGAATTTCCCAGCCTAGTTGATCTTGTAATGGGCTGCGTTCAAAGGCTTCTAAGGCCTTAAACATCACCACAATGCCACCTTTTAGATCAGCGACGCCTGGGCCATTGATAATGCCATCTTCCAGTAGTGTGATTGTTTGAAACGGGTGATCAATAGGAAAAACAGTATCCATATGAGCGCACAAAAACACCTGTGTAGGTGCATGTGGGCGCTTAAATAAACGTAAGGCACGGCCTAAAGGCTTTTGATTAAGTTGGCCTAGATCATCCACCACATCTTGCGGTGGCATGTCGATAAATGCTAACTCACAGTCTAGCTTTTTACTCCACAAAGCCAAGGTGTCTGCTACCTTATTAACACCAGCTACATTGTAACTGCCGGAATTAATTTCAGCCAAGGTCCACAAGTCTTGTTGCATAACTTGCTGCTGTGTGGCAATCCATTCTAGGGTTTGCGCTTCCAGTTGGTTATTGACAGTCAAATCAGTCATATGCCGCCTTATGCCTCTGTGATGTCGCGGATGGCAGCTTCTAAAATCACTAAACCAGCATCAATATCGGCATCAGGAATTAATAACGACGGTGCCATGCGAATGACGTTAGGGCCAGCAATCAATACCAATAAACCTCTAGCCTGGGCTGCCCTGAGAAATTCACCAGCACGGTCTTTGTATGTGTCGTTTAAAGCGCAGCCAATTAGCAAACCTTTACCACGGATCTCGGCACAAAAAGGTACCCGAGCGTTGATCGCTTCTAAGCCAGCCTTAAAGCGATTAAATTTGGCACTAACACCAGCCAGTACTTCAGGGGTGTTGATAATGTCGATAACAGCTTCAGCAATAGAGCAAGCTAATGGATTACCCCCGTAAGTACTACCATGGGTGCCAATAGCCAAGCTCTTGGCCACTTTTTCAGTGGTTAGCATGGCTGCCACAGGAAATCCGTTGCCAAGGCCTTTGGCCGTGGTGAGGATGTCTGGCAGCACGTCAGTTTGTTGGTAAGCGTACAAAGTACCTAAACGGCCAGCACCAGTTTGAACTTCGTCTAACACCAACAAAGCATTGTGCTCATCACACAGTTCACGGGCACGCTTAATAAAGGCTGGGTCTCCATCAATGATGCCGCCTTCGCCTTGTAGTGGCTCCATAACTATGGCACAGGTCTTTGCAGAAACTGCTGCTTCCAATGCTTTGATATCATTAAACGGTAAGTGGGTAATACCTTGTAAAGCTGGGCCAAAACCAGCACTGTATTTAGGCTGCCCGCCGACACTTACGGTGAATAAGGTGCGGCCATGAAAGGCTTGCTCAAAGGAGATAATCTCACTTTTGTCTTCACTAAAGTTATCTACTGCATAACGACGGGCCAATTTAAAAGCTGCTTCGTTGGCTTCACCACCAGAGTTTGCAAAATATACCTTTTCGGCAAAGGTCGCATCAATGAGCTTTTTAGCCAGACGTAAGGCTGGTTCGTTGGTCATTACGTTGGCAAGGTGCCACAACTTTTCGCCTTGTTCCTTTAAAGTAGCAACAAGCTTAGGATGGCTATGACCCACACTTGTTACCGCAATACCACCGGCAAAATCAATATACTCTTTGTCGTTTTGATCCCATATACGAGACCCTTTACCACGCACGGGAATGACTGGAGCTGGTGCGTAGTTAGCCACCATAACCTCATCAAATAAGGCACGTGTTACTGGAGTGTTGCTCATAAAAATTCCTAATATTTTGTTCGTTGTCTTACTGACTCAAAGTTCATTAGTTGCTAAGCACAGCTGGTTTTGAGCTTAGCAATTTCTCTTACTGCTACTGATAGCATTGCCAAATTGATGTTGGTGTTACTTTGTAATTCTCCAAATATAGCTAAGCAACGCTCAATCAATGCTTGGTTGCGTAACTCCCACGCTACACTTTGGTCACTGGCAATAACGGTTTGCGTTAGCTGCGCTAGGCTGGCTTCAAACTCTTGTTTTAGGCTGGCTCTAGCCTTTCGTTGCCATGGATCTTGGCTAGGCAAATTAGCAATAGCTTGGTTAAGCCAATCACCTTGGAACTGCTCGTAAAGGCCGTACCATGTTTGGGCAGCAGTAATTACTTCGGTATTGCATTGGTTAGCGACTTGAGTGACATCTAAGCCATGATACACAAACTCAAGCTGACTCAAACGCCGACTAATACTCTCCTCAATACCACTTGAGGTAAGCGCTTCAGATTGGTCATTAATACGTTGGGCAGAAGCCTGGGGCAATAAATTAGCAAGCTGCGCATAATAATCAGCCATGGGTTTTTGATACTGGTCCACCATCGTTTGAATAGGTATACCTTGATGGTGGCTTAGCAACCACAAGGTGAGATTTTCTAACAAGGCCTGAATGTTTTTATGCAATTTCATGGACTGTGCGTAGTCTAATATCAAGGTGACTCGGTCTAGCTCATTCCACAAGCTTTGGGCATCTATAATGTCGCAGGCTGCAGTAAAGGCACGGGCCATATCACCAGCCTGAGCACCCATTTCTTCTTGTAAGTAATTACAGAAGGTAGCGCCCATGCGGTTACCAATTTGATTGGTGACATGGGTGGCAATAATTTCACTGCGTAATGGATGAGAACCCATGGCAGCGGCATATTTTTTAGTTAACACTTTGGGGAAGTAATCTTCTAGGCTGCGAGCTAAATAGCTATCATTGCCAATGTCTGCTGCCATCAGTTCATCGAATAAACGCATTTTACTGTAGGCCAGCAATACCGCAATTTCTGGGCGTGTTAAGCCTGTTTGTGCGCGTGCCCGCTCATCCATATTGGCATCATCAGGCAGTCCTTCCAAGGAACGATTAAGGCGGCCTTGTTTCTCTAGTCTATGTATTAGGCGCTTATGATCACTTAAGCGAGAGCTTGCTTGGCCTTCGGCAATACTCAATACTAAAGTTTGATGGTAGTTATGGCTCAGTACTAGATCGCCTACTTCATCAGTCATGCTAGCCAGTAAAGTGTTGCGTTGTTTGATGGTCATGTCACCAGCGTCTACCAGCTGACTGAGCAAGATTTTAATGTTGACTTCATGGTCGGAACTATCAACACCTGCCGAATTGTCGATGGCATCAGTATTGATGAATCCCCCAGATTGAGCAAACTCAATGCGCCCATGTTGGGAAAAACCAAGGTTGCCACCTTCGCCAATAACTTTAGCTCCTAGTTGGTTGCCATTGACGCGCAAGTTATCATTGGCTGGGTCACCAATGTCACTATGGCTTTCGCTACTGGCTTTCACATAAGTACCAATACCACCGTTCCAAAACAGATCAGCTGGCATTTTTAGCAAGGCATGGATTAATTCGTTAGGCGCCATTTGCTTAACATCTGTGCCGATCATTCGTTGTATTTGTGGGTTGAGTTTGATGGACTTTGCTGACCGTTCAAATAAACCACCGCCTTTAGAAATGAGTTTTTTGTCATAATCGCTCCAGCTAGAACGCGGCAGCACAAACAAACGCTGACGTTCGGCAAACGAAATGGCCGCATTGGGGGTTGGGTCGATAAAAATATGTAAGTGGTTAAATGCAGCCTGTAAACAAATGTGTTCTGACAAAAGCATGCCGTTACCAAACACATCACCGGCCATGTCACCAACACCTACGGCTGTGAAGTCTTGGGTTTGGCAATCGCGGCCCTGCTCAGCGAATAAGCGTTTGACCGATTCCCAAGCACCACGTGCGGTAATACCCATCTTTTTGTGGTCGTAACCATTGGCTCCACCTGAAGCAAAAGCATCGCCTAGCCAAAAGCTGTTGCTTTCAGAAATTGAGTTAGCTAAGTCGGAGAAGGTAGCGGTGCCCTTGTCTGCGGCTACCACTAAGTATGGGTCATCGTCGTCGTAACGGACCACCTGTTTGGGTGCGACTACTTCTTTGTCGACTATGTTGTCAGTAATGTCCAGCAACGATTGAATAAATGTCGAATAGCTACGGATGACTTCTGCCATGAGCACTTCACGGTCTTGGGTTTGAGGTAATTTTTTACATACAAAACCGCCTTTCGCTCCTAAAGGCACGATCACAGCATTTTTTACCATTTGTGCTTTAACGAGGCCAAGTACCTCGGTGCGGTAATCTTCTTTGCGGTCGGACCAGCGTAAACCACCACGTGCAACCTTGCCACCACGAAGATGCACGCCTTCAACCCAGGTTGAATACATGAAAATTTCGTATTTAGGCAAGGGCAGAGGTACACCTGGAATTAGGCTTGGATCTAGTTTGCAGGAAAGGTATTCATGGCGGCTACCTGTACTGTCATGTTGGTAGTAGTTAGTGCGTAACATAGCCATAATAGCAGCCAAAAAATACTTAACAATACGGTCTTCATCAAGGTTGCTCACCTGTTCCAAGGCTAAGCCAACATCCTCTTGTAAGCCATCGATAACTTCCTGGGGTTGCTGATTTTCAGGATCAAAGCGAGCTTCAAATAAACGGACTAGGGTATGGGAAATGCTCGCATTACGCACCAAGGTAGATTGCATGTAAGTTTGGCTAAAGGGCACCTGAATTTGTAATAGGTAGCTACTAATAGCCCGCATCAGAATAACTTGCTGCCAAGTTAAGTTAGCTGCCAATACCAAACTATTAAACCGGTCATTAGCTACCCTACCAATGTAAATTTGGCTAAAGGCTTCTTGGAAACGCTCTTTTACATTGGCGCCATCAAGGTTGATCTGCTGGTCAATTTCAATTACAAAATCAATGATCCACTGGTCTGAACCGGCTTCTGATTTAATGGTGTAGGGGTGCGCGTTGATCACTTTCACGCCCATGCGTTCCAAAATTGGCAACACATCTGATAAGGCTTTAGCCTGGCCATGCCCAAATACTTTAAAGTTAAGGCCTTGGTCGGCTTGATGCAACGAACGGTATAAGTAAGTAGACAAAGGTTTTTCGGCGCTGATCTTTTGCAAGCGCATCAGGTCCATAACAGCGACTTGTGCAGAAAAGTTCTCCTGGTAAACTAGTGGAAAGGCTTGGCCATATTGCTTAAATAGTTGATTACCTTTGGCTTCGCCTTTTTTACTATTAAGGGCTTGGTGTAAGTGGTCACTCCAAGCCAACATAGCATCACGCATTTGCTGTTCGATGTCATCAATATCAAACGGCGTGTTATGGATGTCTCTGCCATGAACGGTTAACTGCACGCGAGCCAAAGGTTGCTCTGAGAACATGACGTTAAATTCAACACTTACACCGTTGAATTCACGCATAAGGATATTCTGCATCTTGATACGTAATTGGGTATTAAAGCGCTCACGTGGTACATAAACTAACGCTGTAGCAAAACGACCAAAAGTATCCAGGCGCAGAAAAAGGCGCAAATTATGGCGTTCTTGAGTTTCTAATACACCACGGATGATAGGGTAAAGTTCATCCACACTGGCCTGTAACATTTCATCACGAGGGTAGTGATTAAGGATGTGCTGTAAGGCTTTGCCTTTATGGCTGTTGGGTAATAGTTCAATGCGCTCGCGCAGGTCTTGAGCTTTGCGCCTTAATAATGGAATTTCATCTATGCGGGCAGTATAAGCAGCAGAGGAATATAACCCAAAAAAGCGTTCTTCTCCGACTACATTACCGTGGTCATCAAAACGTTTAAGGCCAAGGTAGTCAAAGTTAACAGGGCGATGTACCGTGGAACGACTAGTCGACTTGGTCATTACCAGCATATTGCCGCGCAGAGCTAAGTCAGAATTTTGCTGTGATAAAGTACTAGGGAGTAGGCTTTCTGCACTACAGTTATCGTCGCGGAAGCTACCCAAACCAGTACCTTTTTGCGGTGTCAGTTCGCATAATCCTGTGACAGCATCTTTCTTGAGGTCGTAAGATCGATAGCCAATAAACGTAAAATGGCTGTCAGAGACCCAGCGTAAAAAAGCTATATTTTCCGCCATGTCCTCTGCTGCAACAGGTAATGTCTGAGATTCCAAGGTGTCAATAATAGACACCAGTTTGTCACGCATGGGAGCCCAATCGTCTACCACCAAACGTACGTCGCTGATTATCTTTTTAAGGGTAGTAATGATTTCTTTGACAGCTTCTGGATCTGTTTGCTGATCAATCTCGAAACGCATTACGGCTTCTAAATTGTTGCTGTCGGCCTTGCCTGTAAAGGGCGATATGCTGGTGATGTTACCTTTTTTATCACGCGCAACAGCGACCATCGGGTGAGTAGTAATATGAATGGTGTGGCCTAGATGAACTAAGGCATTAGTAATGGATGACACTAAAAAGGCTTTGTCATCACACACAATATCTACAATGGTGTGGCTGGTATACCACTGGTGTTGTTCATAATTAGGATTATATACTCGGATATTAACCTGGTTGCTCTGGCGCAGCTTAGCGCATTCCCACAAGCTAGAAAATGAACCATATAAACTGTCTGTGTCAAATTGTAATAGTTCTGCAGGGATGCTCTCAGCGAAGTAGAGGCGCGCTAATTGCTGCATAGTTTCGCCATTAGCCTTGTTTTGGCTTTTACCGATTAGGTCGCACACTAGATCAATGGCGATATTTTTTTTATCCGTTAAGCTGCGCATACACTGTTTCCTAAAGTAGGTTCATAAACGTTGTGACTACATCATCTATTATTCAAGAAACTGCCGGCCGGCACTAGGGGGTAAGTTGAGTTAGTGCGACCCCATTTGTTGGTAAAATGACATTAACGCGATTAGTTTTGAAATTCTGCCGCTGACTATGTGGCACCTGGCATCAAATATGACCTTTCCAGCAAAGTGAATGACGTTTTTATGCACTCACTCAATAATTCAGTGTATCCTTAAGCTCTATGCCTAAGTCACAAACTTCCCACACCGTTGGTCTGCTTTTATTGCCCCATACAAGCCTGAGTCATTATGGCCAGATTGCTGAACTGCTGCTGCATACAAATCGGGTGTTAGAGTATGCTAAATACCGACTGCAGCTTATCAGCGTAGGTGGTGAGTGTGTGTTAGGCAGAGCAACGACCTACCTAGACAGTGAAGGTGTTGATACGCTATTTATTATTGGTGACCTGATCACACCTAATGAAGCTGATAGTATGTTTGAGCGATGGTTAGTTCAACAAACTAAGATGGGGGTGAAAATGCTGGCCATAGGGACAGGTATTCATCCCCTAGCCAATGCAGGGCTGCTTAACGGTAAACGCAGTTGTTGCCATTGGTCTTCTATAGAAAAACTTCGACAAACTTTTCCTGAAGTGCTTTGGAGTCATCAATTGTTCGAGCAAGACGCTCAACTTATGACCTGTGCTGGTGGAGCTTCAACCACTGACCTTATGTTGGCGTGGTTAGCGCAGCAGCAAGATCTCGACATGGCAGTACATTTGTCTGAATGGTTCTTAGTTGAACGCATGCGGCCAAAAGATACCCAACAACGCATTCCTCTTAAGGCACGCATTGGCACGAGTCAGCCTAAGTTGATTGAAGCGGTTACCTTGATGGAAACCAACATCGAAGAGCCGCTGTCACCTGATGACTTGGCGTATCATGTGGGCTTGTCACGTAGGCATTTGGAGCGTTTGTTTAAAAAACATCTAGACAGTGTACCTTCACGGTTTTATTTACAGTTGAGGTTAGATAAGGCCCGTCAAATGTTGCGTGACACTGATCGCTCTATTGTAGAAGTGGGCATGGCCTGTGGGTTTTCTTCGGCCAGCCATTTTAGTACCACGTATCGTACCCATTTTAACGTGACACCGCGCCAAGAGCGAGGTCGGGCCACCCATGTGGAATCAGCACCTAGCTGGAATCACTCCGTCGTTATTCAGCGACGCCTAGACTAATTATTTAATATTTTATTGAGGAATGTATGGATATTTTTGCAGCCGCCACTTTGCTGTTTCTGGTGATGGACCCGTTAGGAAACATTCCTTTATTTTTGTCGGTATTAAAGCAGGTACCAGAAGAAAGACGCCGTTTGGTTTTGCGTCGTGAGTTGCTTATAGCCTACTTTGTGTTGTTAATGTTTTTGCTGTTAGGTCCTTATATTTTGTCATTCTTGCAGGTCTCTCAAGAAGCGATTCGCATTGGTGGCGGTATTGTCTTGTTTTTGATTGCCATAAGAATGGTATTTCCTAAAGAAGGTGGCTTACTGGGTAAAACACCTGATGGCGAACCGTTTATAGTACCTTTAGCTATTCCACTTATGGCTGGGCCATCAAGTTTAGCAATGATCATGTTGATGCGTAAATCGGCCGAAGGTCAGTGGCTAGATCTATGGCTGGCAGTTACCGCAGCCTGGGCTGTTTCTGCAGGAATTTTATTGGCTTCTCGCAGATTATACGGGGTGTTAGGCGAGAAAGGCTTGTTTGCTATCGAGCGTTTGATGGGCATGGTATTGATTATTATGGCAGTACAGATGTTACTTGAAGGTACCGCGCAATACCTGAACTTGCGTTAATCCGCGATAACTCTGCTACATCTGTACTGATTAGTAGCCTGGAAATGAGGCTTATTGAGATCTGGTAGACGCTGTTAAGTTCGTGCTTTTTCAAATTCTGACCACGCCTGCTCAAACTCAGCTAACCCAAAACCTTGTTTGAGTGCTGGACCTAGTATCAGTTGTTCGGTACTAAGAAGTTTGTCAATGGCGGCTTCTAGTAAAGGAATAACTTCGGGTGGAATCACTAAAGCGCCGTGTCTGTCGGCATGGACTAGGTCGCCATCGACCACTTGCATACCAAAAATAGTGATAGGCTGGCCAATACTGCGAACATGCACAAAGCCATGACTTGGGCCAATGGAACCTGCCACCACTGGGAAGTCTTTTGGTAAATCTCCCAAGTCGCGCATAACACCGTTGGTTAACGCCCCGCCAAGACCAAACGCTTTGTGCACAGTGGTATTTATCTCTCCCCAATAAGCACCTATAGCGTGTGGGTAGTCTAAGTCTTCTACCGCTGCAATAGCAGGTCTTGGCCCGGCAGACATATGTCGATAGTAATCTGCACGTCGTTGTTTAATCACTGCAGGGCTTTCTTTGGACGGTTCTAAAGCTGCAATTTGTGCAGTACGAGCAAAGCCTACCATAGCTCCATCTGCTGCGGACGAGGCGAGCATGGTGCCTTTGGTGAACTGATTAAATCCGCGCTTACCCTGGGCCACTTCAATGGCATTGCATACGGTAGGGGTATCTACTGTTTTAAGTTTTGCCAGCAAAGTTTCAGTCATTATTGAGTCATGCTTTAGTGAACTATCCATTATAGAGCCATCCATTGTTTTAGAGCAGCGTTAGTGGCTGCGGGTTGTTCGAGTGTGGGAATATGCCCTGCACGTGGGATTTTTACAAAGGTTGCCTGTGATAATAGTGCAACCATACATTGATGACGGTCCAGCGGACAAAGGTCATCCTCTTCGCCCATTAACACCAAACTAAGTTTGTCAAAGCTAGCCAATGTTGCTTGTTGATCACGGCGATTTCTCAATGCCTGTGATTGCCGAATAAACACATCTTTACCTAGGCTTAATGCCATATCCACACACAGTTCATCCAACTGAGAGTGAACGCGATGGCTAGTAAAATAACGTGGCACCATCACCTCGCGTAAGAGCTGTTCCAGTTGACCAGCTTGTACTGCGTCTATTTGAGGTTGGCGTTCAGCCTTTATGTCATCAGCTTCAGCTTCAGCTCTTGGATTGGTATCCATCAGTGCCAGTCGGGTGACTCTTTGGGGTGCCAAGCGCACTATTTCCATGGCGACGATGCCACCCATAGATAGGCCTGCCAAGGCAAAATTTTGGGGTGCTTGGGTCAACACTTGCGTGGCAATGTCGGTCATATTGTCAGCACCACCTATGTAGCCAACCTGACACTTGGCAATGCCCTTTAAGGCCTCAATTTGTGAGTCATATACGCGAGCATCACACATCATGCCTGGTAATAACACAAGGTTGGGGAGGCTCATAATGTGCTAATTATCCTGCCAAGTTAAACCAGCGGAATCACCTGTGCCACTGATACGGTATAAGCTAGCTTCGCCAGTGACACAAACTTTTAAGGTATGGGATAGGTTAGGTGGAATCCAGCAGGTATCACCTGGGTTTAATACCAGTTCATTATCTTGCCAAGTGAACCGCCAATGACCACGGACCACCATCAGTACTTCATGTTGCGGATTAACATAAGCATCTGCTGCAATAGACCCGCGGGTGAGCAACTCTACCTCAAAACCAGGCTTGTCTTTTATGAGAGCTACTTCTCCAATCACCTGGCAGGGCTCATTTTTAGCCAGTGCCATCATGTCCCAATATCGGGCTACATAATTAGGTACAACCTTGGTTACTGGAATCTCAGCGATTGCAGCCAACTGTGCGGTTGATAGCTTGGCCATCGGTTGCTCGCCAATAGGCAACTGCTGACCTTTTTTAGTATCGTATAATACCCCAGCTTCACTTAAAATTAAGCCATGAGAATGAGCTGTCTCCAAAACATGAGGGGCCCAAATAACACCACCGCCGGAATCATCCCCGCCTAGTATCGCCATAATCATGCCGTAATCTGTACCCACATTTTCAAAACCACGAAATACACGGGTGGGGATGTTGAAAATATCCCCTTCTTGCAGAATCACTTCTCCAGCATCTCCATTCAAGCCCCAAAAAAAGCGCCATTGACCACTGAGTACAAAAAACACTTCCGCAGTGTTATGAAAGTGCAAAGAATTAATGCACTTTGGAGGCTGTCCTGCAGCACCAATGTTGAAACCTGGTGTGGCTTTGATGTGCACATGTTGATCAGGACTTTCTGCCACCCCAGCGCCAATAATGGTGAAGTTTTCTTTTTGGTCTGAACCTGGCGTGTGGGCATCAATAAATGCTGAGCGACATGGCTTTAATTCGCCATAACGAACAACTTCTGGCTGTGTCATACAATAATCCTTGGTAGTAATAACATTAAAATCATTCACTTTTACTCACTAATCTCGGTCTAGCTTCAGCCTTGTGTAAACCTGTACTAACCCGTTTGCATTAGAATTTGTTTCCAAATTGACGTTTCATCAAACACAACAAATTCACGTCTTAGTCCATGGGGACCAAACTCGGCATGAGCCGCCGCCATAATATAAACATCGGCACCAGTGGGTTTGCCAAAGCTGCCCCAACCGTCATGTTTACCTTGTAGGCTAAAGCGAATGGCCGCTCGAGGAGGCATCATAGGGTCCTGACGGCCTATTTGGTGGTCTATAGTAAGTTTGGCATTGGGGAAGCTAGCTCGTAAGCCCATCCAAAACCGTTCTACTGCGTCCCATGAATGTGCAGTCCTTCCTCCAGGGTACTCTACTTGGCAGGCGCGATCGTACTCAGGTTTAATACAACTAATTTCTGCACCCATTATGCGGCGGATAATGTCAGTATATTTTTGGCCAAACTCTTCATCGTTACCTTTGCCTAGGTAAGGCCCTGGCACATCTATGGCTGGTGTAAAGGGCTGTACACAAAGGTCTGGGCCACCTTCTTGGGTGATTAAATCGGCTGCATATGCCTTAGGGTCAATGCCTAGTTGGCGCACAACTGCACCTTGGTCACGAATCAGCCACTCATCATTAATTTGATTGTTTTTGGCATGGCAATCTGCAATAACACGGTATTTCAAGGCCTTGCCAGAGGCTTTGCCATAAATGCCGTCGCCTAAATGAGTGGCGGTGGTGAGGATACGGTGAGACGACAACATGCCATCTTCAGGAGTGCCAGACCAAATTACATCCTCACCCAGTAATTGGCGGTCAGGGAACTCGGCCAAAGTGGCCATGGTGGCCGCAATCACATGTTGATTACCGATGACCATCGACCCTGGTGAGCGAACTGGAATATCCTCAGAATAATAGTGATGGAGGCTATCTAGGCCACGCTGTTCCCAAATTTCTTGGGTGATGCCTAATATGTAGTTTGGAAAATCTTTAAATTTTTCATCAAAACCTTTCATGAATCCCACCCTTCAGGAATGCGCGCAGAGCCACGCACAATAATTGGAGAACCAATGGCTATCTGCTGACTTTGCAGGCCATTGCTGTGTATTTGTTCCATCAAAATACGTACCGTTTCTTGCACCATTTGGCCTGCACGCTGGCGTACAGTGGTTAGATTATAGGCAAGCCATGCGGCAGCAGGCACGTCGTCATAACTAATCACTGACACATCTTCTGGAACCCGCAAACCTAACTCAAAGCGAAGGGTATCCATAACAGCAAAAGCCATATGGTCATTAGCCACAAAAACAGCATCGGGTCTTTCTTTAAAAGCAGTATTTGGTGTGTCGTTGGAAAACATGCGTCGAGCAGCTGCGCTAGCCTTTTCCATAGAAAAATCACCCTCCTCGCGTGCGTACAAAGTGCTACCAGCTTGCTGTAACGCTGCGGTAAAACCAAACTCACGATCACGTTGTGTTGAAGCGCCTTCAGAGCCAGCGATGTAGCCAATCTTTTTGTGCCCTGCTGCCAATAAAAATCGTGCCGCTTTGGCCCCACCCGAAAAGTTGTCTGAGGTCACACAAGACAATCCCTCACCATCCTGGGAACGGTTAAACAGAACAACAGGTATGCCTGCTGAGTGACATCGATCTGCCAGCTGTGACGACAAGGTCACAGAAGCAGCGATAATGCCTTCAACCTGATAATCAAGTATTTCATCCACCACTGAGTCAATATTTCCTGCCGTCTTAGAGGCCATGAATATCAATACGTGGTAGCCTTTTTCTTGCAACTGAGTTGACAGTTTTTCAATAGCATCTGGGTAGAACTGATTCTCCAAGTAGGCCACGACTAGACCAATAATCTGGCTCTTACCAGAAACCATTGCGCGCGCCAAAATATTGGGGCGATAGCCCAATGTTGTGGCAGCTTTATGAACTTTAGCTGTGGTTTTTTTGGATGCAGATGCCCCAGAGGTATAAACGCGGCTAACCGCTGATTGACTTACACCTGCTAGCTCAGCGACTTGCTGAGATGTAACTTTGTCTTTACTCATTAGCCTGCAGTCCAGCCTCCATCAACCTTTAAGCCACTTCCTGTGACCAGTGCCGAAGCTTCACAAGCCAAATAAAGCACTGCTCCCATCACATCTTGTACCGTACCAACGCGGTCTAGTTTAATTTTACCGTCAATCCAGGCACGTTTTTCTGGGTCTGCAAAGGTGGCTGCGGTGAGCTCCGTTAATACGAAGGTAGGGCAGATGGTATTGACACGAATACCTTGTTTGCCCCATTCAATAGCCATGGCCTTAGTGAACCCTTCTACAGCATGTTTTGACGCACAATATACGGCCCTATCCTGACCACCAATGTAGGCCATTTGGCTGGAAATATTAATCAGGCTACCCGGTTTTTTGTGAGCTAACAGACCTTTGGCTACAGCTTGGGTCAAAAAATAAGCACCTCGTACATTGATATTCATCACCGCATCAAAATCTGCAATTTGGGTGTCAATCGCTGTACCGTGACGAGCTAACCCGGCAGAGTTGACTAAAACATCAAACGGTCCGTGGGCAGCAACTAACTCTTGAGTTTCTTGCACCTGACTAACATCCATTACTAAAGTGCTAGCTTGAATGCCTTCAGCTTGGAGTTCGGTTACTATCTCGTTGAGTGCAGTGGCACGCCTGGCTGCTAAAACAACTTGGGCACCTGCTCTGGCTAGGGCCACTGCGCAGGCAGCGCCGATGCCTGAAGAAGCTCCGACCACTAGAGCTTTTTTCCCCACTAAACTAAAACTGGGTGATGCTGGCAAAACCATTTTATATGCTTCCAATTTGAGCGGTATAGCTGTTCATACTGAGGGCCTTATTGAACTCACGCAAGCGTGCAAACACATCGATGCCCACTTGGTTATATAAATCTAGCAAATCTACTAGAACCCAGTTTTCACGGATTAAACCATCATCTATGCGCCAAAAATCAAGGCTACGAAGGCATACTTCTTGCCCACTTGGAGCAATACCTAGCCAGCCTCCATGGGTGATGGTTTGTTTCATATTGGGCCAACCCGTCACTGCTGCATATTCACCTTCACCAAAAAAGTGAAACTCTAAGCCAGCGGCATGGCTACCACGATCAGGCATAGCATTTAAAAAAGGAATTTGATGCCAGTTTCTAAACCCTTCTATGCCTCTTGACGACCCAATGCCTGCAGGGCCATACCAGTTCATACGAGGGTGCCAGAATTTCTCTAGCTGCATCACTTCTGGGCCACCCTGTTTTGGGTGTAGAACTAAGTGTTCCAACATATCAAGTACATGCTGAGTGCTAGCCTTGCCTTGATCTCGGTGCTTATCAATAATGTTCAGGCCATCCTGGCTAGCGGGGCCTGGGATAAACCCTTCCCACCCCAAGGACGGGGATAAGGGCCAAGCTTTGGCCTGCAACATCACTTCTGTGATGTCCCAAATCGCCTGTATTTCAACAATTTTCCCTTCTTCAAAACGAAAAAATTCATGAAACCGCATGTGGGTGATATGCCCCGTAGGGGGTATATCTAACCAAGGTGTGGTAAAAGTGCCTAAATAGTGACCCGCACATCCAACCCATTCATGTCCAGCCGCAGTGATGCCGGACATGACAATTAAATCGCGCCGTTCAAGGTCTGGCATGGCCGCCAATAAGGGGGGTGTAACATGTTTCATAAAACTGTGCAGGGTCTACTAGGTCATTGAATGGGAAACACATGTGAGCAGTGGCATGGTCGCCCATCAAACTTTTTAGCAGAGCTTTTACACTAGCGGCTTCGAAATCATGCATCGCCCTTAGCAGTGGTGCTAAAATGGCCTTGTTGTCTGCCACATCTGCCATTATTGAGCACCAGTACCGTAAGGCACATGTTTTTTACCATAGCGGCGCACACGAAGGTTGCACTGTTCGGCATGGCCAACAAAACCTTCCAACATGCATAAACGAGAACCATACTCTCCAATTAACGTGGCTGCCTCGTCCGTAGTTATTTTTTGATAGCTGTGATTTTTTAGGTACTTACCTATCCAAAGGCCACCAGTATAGCGCCCAGCTTTTTTAGTAGGTAGCGTATGATTGGTACCGATAACCTTGTCACCATTAGATACGTTAGTGCGTGGGCCCAGGAATAAAGCACCGTAACAAGTCATGTTTGTTAAAAACCAGTCATCTCGATCAGTCATCACCTGCACGTGTTCATATGCTTTTTCTTCTGAAACTTGCAGCATCTCTTCATGTGTTTCGCACAGAATTATTTCACCATAATCACGCCAGCTAACTGAGGCGGTGTTTGCCGTAGGCAAAATTTTCAGTAGGCGATCTATCTCTTGCATTGTGGCTTGTGCTAAAGAACTACTGGTGGTTACTAAGGCTGCAGGTGAGTTATAACCATGCTCTGCCTGACCAAGTAAGTCTGTGGCACACATTTCTGCATCCACTGTGTCATCTGCAATCACCATGGTTTCCGTAGGGCCAGCAAACAAATCAATACCAACACGGCCAAATAGCTGCCTTTTGGCTTCTGCTACGAATGCGTTACCTGGGCCTACCAATAGATGTACTGGTTCTATGGTTTCTGTGCCTATAGCCATGGCGCCTACGGCTTGAATACCACCTAAAACGTAAATTTCGTGAGCACCACCTAAGTGCATTGCTGCAATGACAGCTGGGTTAGGTTCGCCGTTAAATGGTGGTGTGCAGGCAATAATTCTTGGCACACCGGCAACACTGGCCGTAGCAACCGACATATGAGCAGAAGCGACCATGGGAAATTTGCCACCAGGCACATAACAGCCAACTGATTGCACAGGTATGTGTTTGTGGACAAGGATGACCCCCGGCATTGTTTCTACTTCAATATCCAGCATTGAATCGCACTGCGCTTGGGCAAAATTGCGCACCTGCTTTTGGGCAAACTTAATATCTTCCATGTCACGCGCAGAAACCTTGGCCATGATGCCTTGAATATCTGCTGGTGATAACCGAAAACTTATTGGTGAGTAGTTATCAAACTTTTGTGCTAACTCACGCACAGCAAGGTCTCCTCTAGCTTCTATATCAGCTAAAGTTGTCTCCACTACCGCTCGGGTATTAGCATCATCTTGGGCTCTATCTGCGTCTGGCTTACTGTGCTTTAAATAGGTAATTGCCATGTTACTTCCTCATATCATCTGTTCGTGGGACTGATGGTCGCCCCGATCAAAAGCTTCCCAGCCTTCACCATTAAAAACGTCCACTCCTAACTGGGCCAGTACGTGAGGGAAATCCACCATCACCCAGTTATCGCAAATTTTACCGTCTACTACTTTCCAGAAATCCATGTAGCGAATCTCTATTTTTTGTCCGGTGGGTTCTACACCCATAAAAGCGCCGCTATGGGTCGCTTCTTGGCGACCAAATGCTGCCGCCCATTCGCCCATATATAAACGCGCTTCATCAATACAAACCTTGTTAGAAAATGCCGCCTGGAAAGGTTTTTGCCAGTTACTTTGGAATTCTTTTAACCCCTCTTTTGTGCCGCAACCTTGGTTTCCCATCCAGCGAAATGATTCACTAAAAAAGTCTCCAATATCAGCAATTCTATGGTCATTTAGGCCATCTACCATAGATTCAATGACAGCACGGGTTGCTGCTGTTTTTGACATATCTGTATCGGTACTAAGTGCAGCTTGTTGTGGACGAGCGCCTTTCATTGTTTTCTCACTTTGTAATTGTCGGCAATCTAGATTTATAACCGTTGCCCGCTTTGGGCATCGAATAGGTGGCATAAGTTAGCCGTAATATTGACACTAAAGTCAGCACCAATGTTTGTGCGATAATCCTTGCCAGCCTTAATTGAGACTAAGCCTTCACCCACACGTGCCGTAACCATGGTTGAATCTCCCAGTAGTTCTAAAGAGTACACCTGAAAGTTTAATTCTGCAGAAACATTGGAAACGTTAGCATCTTCGGCACGAAAGCCTAAAATAATAGGGCCATCTGAGTGTTTATCAAACCCTGGGATTACTATGTTTTGAGCTTTAAACGAGCCACCTTCAATGGCACCATTTACTAGGTTCATGGCAGGTGAGCCAATAAAACTGGCGACAAAAGTGTTCGCAGGATTGTCGTAGATGTCTGTCGGCGTTCCTACCTGCTGAACCACCCCTTTACTCATCACCACTACACGGTCTGCCAGGGTCATAGCTTCTATTTGATCGTGGGTAACGTAAATTGTGGTTACCTGCAGCTCATGGGATAGATTTTTTATTTGGGCTCGTGTCGATACGCGCAATTTGGCATCTAAATTAGATAAAGGCTCATCCATTAAAAACACTTTGGGCTTGCGCACTATGGCTCTCGCCAGGGCTACACGCTGGCGCTGCCCACCAGATAGTTCGGCTGGCTTTCTGTGTAAAAATTCCTCCAGCTCCACCATGGCAGCGGCCTTTATCACTCGGTCGTGATGATCTGCATTTGGAACTTTGCGGACTTTTAATGGAAACCGTATATTTTCATAGACGTTCATGTTTGGGTACAGGGCGTAGCTTTGAAAAACCATCGCCACATCACGATCCTTGGGGTCGAGGCCATTAACGACCTCCCCATCTATGATGATCTCACCTTCGGTCACCTCTTCTAGCCCTGCGATCATGCGCATGGTTGTAGTTTTGCCACAGCCAGAGGGACCAAGAAGGACTAAAAATTCTTTATCTGCAATGGTTAAATCAAAGTTATCGACGCCCACGAAGTCGCTCCAGCGCTTGCCAATATTACGAAGCTTTATTTCTGCTATATGTCTACCACAGTATTACAGTCTAAAAATAGATACGTATGAAAAAATCATCAGATTTTATTTACTAAGGCAATAGTTGCGATGTCAAAATAGCTAATTAAATGGGTATATATAAGCATTTTATCGGGATGACGCTACATAATTTAAAAAAAAATCTAGAGCTATTATTTATTTATTACTTTAATAACATAGAGTTATATCTAATTGCCAATGTTGTTAGGCAGGTTGAGATTTAAATAGTTGCTAATCTCTGTCAAAACATAGCGTAATTTTGATTACGCATGCAATAAATTTCCAATGTTACTATATGATGTGGATCAAATACGTATATAAAACAAGGCCGCGCTGGTCTCACATTAATAAATTTAAAGAGGATGCGTTCATCATGAGCACAATAAAAACGATAGCTCTCACCGCAACTGCTGCTGCAATTTTAACCAGCTCCGCCGCTTTTGCAGAATGTGGCATAGAAGGTAATGCCAACGTAAGCATAATGGGTAACGATTTCCCTGCACTACACGCTGTGTTTTCTGCAGCTGAGCAATGTGCAGGTAATGGTGTTACCGTGACTAAAAATCACAACAAAGATTACAAAGACCTAATGGTGCCGGCCCTAACAGCTAATCCAGCTGAGTATACAGCCTTAACTGTATCAAACGGCACTCTGGTTACCCTAATGAATGATGGGTTGGTTCGCTCACTGGATGCGCTTGTAGCCAAACACGGTTCAAGCTTAAATAAATCACAGTTGGTGACAGTTAATGGGAAAGTAATGGCAGTAGCCTTTATGGCGAACGCTCAGCACCTGTTTTACCGCTCCGACATCCTAAGCCAAGTTGGCATGAGTGCAGATGAAGTTCAAACCTACGAACAGGTATTAACTGCTGCTCAACGAATCCGTGATGCTGGCATTATGGAGTATCCTGTTGCATTGAATACTAAAGCCGGTTGGAACTTAGGTGAAGAGTTTGTCAACATGTATCTTGGTACTGGTGCAGATATGTTTGTACCTGGGACAGCTCAGGTAAGCATTAATAACGAGCATGGTATTGCTACCTTAAACATGCTGCAAAGCCTGGTTAGCTACTCACATCCTGACTACCTAACATTTGATTCCAATGCGACTCAAGCAATGTGGGAAGGCGGTAAGCTTGCTCTTGCTACTATGTGGGGTTCTCGAACAGCAGGCGTGTTAGATGATGAAGGTTCTACCGAACAGGTGGTGATGAACACTGACTTTGCAGCAGCACCAACCTTTAATGGGGGCAGCATTCCAGCATCGTCTCTATGGTGGGATGGCTTCGTTCATAGCCAAGAACGTTTCTGATGCAGACGCCGAAGCTAGCTTTATTGCGATGATGAATGGTACGTCTACTGAAATGGTACAAGCCAATAATGGGGCAGCTACTTGGTTGATCGAAGGCTATGTGCCTAATAAAGCAGCTTACAATGTTGCTGCCAAAGAGAAAGGTTTTCTATAAAACCTACTGACTCTAGTTAGTAAAGGGGGCAAGGTTATTTAGCCTGTGCCCCTTTCTTTTGAATAGCTATTTTGCACAAGCCTTTTGTATAAACGGAAATTACTTACATGCCTCATCGTACATTTTTTTGGTTTATTATTCCGTCGTTAACGGCCATGATTTTGTTTATCGCCTTTCCGGTAATTTCTGTAATAACCCAGTCTTTGCACGTAGAGCATGAGAAAGTTCTTATTAGCTCTGAAAGCTGTGGGCCATTTGGCTGCAAGCAAGTGACTGTTATTGATGTGGAGGCTACTGCGCAGCTTAGGACAGATCAACCACTAGGGCAGTTCAGTGGTTTTGATAATTATACGAATCGCAATCATCTTGCGTTTGATGAAATAAGCTTGGCTTGGAGCAATAGTGAAAATATGAGTATGTTTTTTAATAAACTGCTCAACCTTCCCTTTTATAAAGCACTAGCATTTACGTTAACCTACACGTTCGTGGTGACTCCTTTTGTTATTGTATTGGGCCTTGCTATAGCCCTAGGCGTAAACGCACTGCCTAAATTTGCTAAAGGCCCCACTATTTTCGTCTCCCTTTTGCCAATGATTGTGACACCGTTGATCGGCTCGTTAATTTTGTTTTGGATGATTGATGGAGACGGCGTTATTGGCGCTTCAATACAATCCCTTTTTAACGACCCTAGTTTATCTTTAAAAGCGTCACCTGCACTAACGTGGATGATGCTTATAGTTTATGGTATCTGGCATTCGGCGCCGTTCTCTTTTATCGTTTTCTACGCTGGCCTGCAAACAGTTCCAACGGATACTCTGGAAGCGGCAACCATAGACGGCGCCAACCGTTGGCAACGGATTCGTTACGTCGTGGTGCCCTACATGAAACCATTAGTTGTGTTCATTACCTTAATGCAGTTGATGGACAATTTCCGGGTGCTTGAGCCTATTGTTAGCTTTGCGTCAGAGGCTAGTGCGACGTCATTAAGCTGGATCATATACAAAGATTTAACATCTGATACTCAATTATTTGGCTCAGCTGCAGCAACCTCTATGCTCACTATTGTTGGTGTTGCTATTTTATTGTTACCCGTGCTCTTTCGTACTTGGCGCGATTTTAGCCGCACAGCACATTAAAGCTTAAGTAAGGAGCACATCATGTCAAACCCAGCGCAACGTCGCTCTACAAGCCTAGCTATTATTTCAACAGGATTCGTTGTTCTGTGGATTATGGTCGCTGCACCACCGTTTTTATGGACCCTTTGGGGCTCCTTTAAAGTGCAAGGAGATTTCTTCTCTAAAGCAGATTGGACTAATGCGCTTTATGGTGTGCGAACCATGATTGAAACGGGTGATTTTTTTACCACCAATGGCTATTACGGCGCATGGGTAGAACATGGATTTGGTGAATCAGTTATCAACACCACCATTGTGGTTGTGTCCACTGTGATTATTTCCCTTACCTTAGGTACTTTGGGTGGTTACGCCTTAGCTCGATCTGGATTTAAATATTCCTTTTGGATACTGATGTTAGCTTTAGTATTTCGAGCAATGCCCCATATTACTTTAGTATCTGGTTACTTTTTGCCCTTTTTTGAGTGGAATATTTGGGGTTATTTGCCTACTTCAATTATTGTGTTGGTGGCTATTAATCAGCCCTTTACTTTGTGGATGCTGCACTCATTCTTTTTAAATATCCCCAAAGACCTTGACGAAAGTGCCATGGTAGATGGTTGCACCCGCTTCCAAGCATTCCGCCATGTTATAATACCAGTCATGTGGCCAGGGGTGGTTACCACAGGATTGTTTAGCTTTTTATTGGCTTACAACGACTTTGCCGTCACCGCGTCTTTGTTGAGCCAAGAAAACCAAACCATGATACCAAAAATTGCAAGCTTTTTAGGAACTACTCAAGTAGAAGGTAATGTGATGTTTGCGGTAGCTGCAGTAGTATCAGCGATGATTCCATTATTTATTTTGGTCATGTTCTTTCAGCGTCAAATTGTATCCGGCTTAACGGCCGGAGCCGTAAAAGGGTAATATAGTTAGCATGACAAATGATATTCAAGCAGCCAAAACCTGCATTATTGATTTTTACAACAAGCTAGACACAGCTAGCCCAGATGCCTTTGCGCAGGTGATAAGTGCCCATACAAGTGACAATTATATTTGGCGTGGTTATCACCCATTTAATGAGCAGACCTGTGCTAATCAAGTAGCACAGTTGTTTTGGAAGCCGTTAAGACATTCGTTAAAGCACTTGCAGCGTCGGCAAGATATTTTTATGGCAGGGCATAACGGAATGGACGATTATTCGTCCGTTTGGGTAGTGTCTATGGGCCATCTTATGGGTTTGTTTGACGAGCCATGGTTGGGAATTAAGCCTACTGGCAAAATGGCTATGCTCAGGTACTGTGAATTCAATAAGGTTGAAAATGGTAAAATATCTGAAACAGCTATGTTTTTTGATATTCCACACTTGATGGTGCAAGCTGGTCTGCAGCCATTCCCACCTCAAACTGCCGCACAACTAGTGCAGCCGGGGCCCATGACACATACGGGTTTAATGTTTGATAAGCAGGAATCCGTGCAGGGTGAAAAAACCTTAGCGGCCATTAATCATATGGTGACCGCTTTGGGTGACTGGAAGAACGAACTTTCCTTAGAGGATGAGTTGCGTTTGAGTTGGCACGAAGACATGATCTGGTGGGGTCCTACGGGCATCGGTGCTACCTACACCATTCCACGCTACGCCGAGCAACATTCGGGGCCTTTTAGAGCGACATTTAAAGATCGTACTTTTAATGGTCATATTTGTCGTATGGCCGAGGGTGAATTTGGTGGATTTTTTGGTTGGCCAAATCTAACTTTAGAGCCTACTGGAGGTTTTATGGGCATGCCTGCAACGGGCAAACGGGGTGATATGCGCATCATTGATATCTACCGTCGCGCAGGTAGCAAGCTGGCTGAAAACTGGGTTTTTATTGATCTGTTACATTTTTGGAAACAGCAAGGGGTTGATATTTTGGCTAGGACGACAGACGCGCCTTAGTGTTTTTTTTGCGGCCTTAATCTGGTTATTATTGGTGCTTAGAAGTTTAGTGAATAATGCTCATGGCCTAATTCTTAATATTGCATTCCAATTGGCTGATCATTATTTTCCACATACTTTAGCGCAGCCTGCAATGCTTCATAGCGGAACGAGTAAGTATTGCCACTAGGCACTAAGTTTAAGACATTAAATCTTTCCAGCTGCTGATAGGTTTGCTTATTAGGGCAAAGTAAAAATACTTCACACCGGGCATCTAAGGCATCTTTGACAGCGTTTTCAAGCGCCAGTCCAACTGTTACATCAATCATGGGCACATCAGTCAGATCAAGGATCATAACATCATAATCTGAGACGCTGGTGTGCTGGCGGGAGATGGCTTTAGACACGCTAAAAATCATTGGTCCTGACAAATAGAAGAACAGTACCTTGCCATTGGCTCTTTCAAGTAATTCTCGTTCGCTATCGGTTAGTGGCACGTCATCACCATCAGTATCACTGATGGCCTTCACTTTACGTTCTTGCTCTCTACTCAATCGTTCAATAACGATAATATTAGAGATAAACACACCAAGCCCAACAGCAACAATTAAATCAACAAAAACAGTGAGTAGCATCACACCATACATTATGGCCATACCTTGAATGCTAACTTTGTGGGCCCGCTGAATAAAACTCCAATCAAGAATATTGAACCCCACATAGACTGCTATCCCTGCTAATACAGCCATTGGAATAGGCTCTGTTAGGCTGCCAGCAACCAACACCACAAGAGCAAGTACTAGGGCGCGAATCATGCCTGATATTGGGGAGCTGGCGCCCACTTGGATGTTGGTTACTGTTCCCATAGTTGCTCCAGCACCAGGTAAAGCACCAAACAAACCAGAAATAATGTTAGCTAAACCTTGACCACGAAGCTCTTTGTCTGGATCGTGCTCTTTACGGGTTAATGAGTCGCCAATAACCGCAGTGAGTAAGGTATCGATACAACCTAGCGTTCCAAGCACTAGAGCATCAATCACCATAGTGGTAAAAATTTCAACGTTGATATGTGGGATAACTAAAGAGGGTAAACCTGCTGGTATTTCACCAATTCGGCGAATGTCATCGCTGCTAAAAAACATCATAGATAACACAGTGACTACCACTAAAGCCACTAGTTGCGCAGGGGCATACTTTCGGTATTGTTTAGGAAAGAAAAACAAAATGCCCAAAGTGAGTGACGCTAAGAACACCTCACCAAATTGCATATTGAATAAGGTACTAGGCAGTGCTGATAAGGTACCAATTACTCCGCCTGAGGGTGCTGCGTGTCCTAATAGCGGAGATAATTGCAAGATAATCAAAATAATACCAATGCCTGACATAAAGCCAGAAATCACGCTATACGGCATTAACGTGATGTATTTACCAAGTTTGAGTGTTCCTAAAAGCACTTGAAAAGCGCCTGCCATCATCACAATAGTAAATGAAATTGCCATGCCTGTTTCTGGATATTTGGCCATCATGCTGGTTAATATGGCAGTCATAATAACTGTCATAGGGCCAGTGGGCTCAGAGATTAGGCTAGAGGACCCGCCAAAAAGGGCTGCAAAAAAACCAACCATTATCGCACCCCAAAGCCCTGCTTCAGCGCCGGCGCCGGATGCAACACCAAATGCAAGCGCTAAAGGTAATGAAATGATGGCAGTAGTCACACCACCAAACAGATCACCCTTGAGGTTAAAATCTTTAAAACGACCTTCAAACAAAACTCAAATCCTTTTTAACAAACATCATTGCTGTATGCGATGTTTAAACCACGAGCAAAATAAACAAAAAGCCCTTTAACAAAACTACTAACTAAATGTGCTGTGCCGCATATTTTGCAGGTTTAATACTGGAGCCTGTGAAAGATATAACCCTCTGCCTAAATACTTTTCAGGCGGGTAAATTTTTCAAAATCATCATTCTTGTTACCATTAATATAAAGGTATACCCTGATGAATATGATTTATTAGTTGAACAAGGCGCTAGCTATTTTTATCAAAAAATTCTCATAACCCAACGTCTGTTAAGCCTAGTGTTAGATGACTTTTTTAAAAATTGTGGATGGCAAGCCGCTATTATTAACATGGTGTCATGAAGAGATGAATTGTAAAACAACTCAATAAAATTAAACACACCATTTTGTGTAGTTTCCTGGGCTGGCCAAGTTCCATGTTAACTAGGTCTTTTTTTGGGCTACCCCGAAAAGTACTCCGTGCGAAATGGGAGTTAGATTATTCATTTTGGTCATGCCTCACCTGGCGCTAGTGCCGGCTTGTAAGCTGTGCATAAACTCCCTCCACTGTTCACCTTGATACAAAGTATAGGCATAAGGTAGCTGGAGCTACTTTGGTGTCGCACCAAGATAGACGCTACAGGTTGTATTAGGTGATAGTTCACGGATAATAAATTAACCTAGTGGCCTGACCACGATAAAGGCATTGATCATGAGTTTAAGTGTATTCGACATGCTAAAGATTGGCATTGGCCCTTCTAGTTCCCACACAGTTGGCCCCATGCGGGCTGCCTTAGCCTTTGTGCGGCAGCTTAAGAGTGAAGGTAAGCTAACTCAGGTGATGAGGGTTAAAGGTGAACTGTTTGGGTCCTTGGGTGCCACGGGCAAAGGCCATGCCAGCGATAATGCCGTCATCTTAGGTTTGTTGGGAGAAGCGCCTGACACCATAGATCCCCCTCAAGTGAATCCAATGTTGGATACGATTTTGGCTAATCAACGGTTACCCCTTAACCGAGAGCATGAAATAGAGTTTATTCAGCACCGCGACGTTATTCTTAACTTAGAAGAATCCCTACCTTACCACCCCAATGGTATGACCATGAGCGCCTATGATGATATGGGTGCTGTGTTGTT
>CAJXEN010000010.1 GCA_913052465.1 uncultured Oceanospirillaceae bacterium | reverse complement strand
CTGAAGGCCTAAATGATTGTATTCGCTGCGAAAGAGGCCACGTCACCGGCATAACTCCGTTATACTATTGGGTTGCTGGATAGGGTATCACGATGTGCCTTAGATAATGAATCGAATGAACTAATAATGAATCCTCAATTTGAATTAAAATCGAAGTTTGAGCCTGCAGGGGATCAACCCACGGCCATTAAGCAGTTAGTAGAGGGTATAGATGCGGGTTTAGCTGCACAAACCTTACTTGGCGTCACGGGTTCTGGTAAAACCTACACCATCGCCCAAGTCATTAGTAAAGTGCAGCGGCCAACTCTAGTTATGGTGCACAACAAAACTTTGGCAGCCCAACTATACGGTGAATTTAAGGAGTTCTTCCCTAATAACTCAGTAGAATACTTCGTATCTTATTACGATTATTATCAGCCAGAAGCCTATGTGCCAGCGTCAGATACCTTTATTGATAAAGACTCATCTGTTAATGAGCATATCGAACAAATGCGTCTATCGGCCACTAAGGCATTATTAGAGCGCTCTGATACTATTATTGTGGCCACTGTATCCGCTATTTATGGTTTGGGTGACCCAGAGTCTTACCATAAAATGGTATTGCACCTAAATCGCGGTGATAAGTGGGAACAGCGAGATCTTGTGAGGCGGTTGGCTGAATTACAGTACAAGCGTAATGACGTTGATTTTCATCGGGCCACGTATCGGGTACGAGGTGATGTGATCGATATATTTCCAGCAGAGTCTGATGAAGAAGCGGTGCGCATCGAACTGTTCGATGATGAAATTGAAAGGCTAAGTTACTTCGACCCCCTCACAGGCCAGGTGCTACGCAAAGTACCCCGCTTAACTGTGTATCCTAAAACTCACTATGTTACGCCAAGAGAAACCTTACTGGGGGCCATTGATGATATTGAAATTGAACTCAAAGACCGGTTGGAGTATTTTCGTAATAATGACAAACTGGTAGAAGCACAGCGTTTAGAACAGCGCACTCGATACGACATAGAGATGATTCGTGAACTCGGTTTTTGTTCAGGTATAGAAAACTACTCACATTATTTGTCTGGGCGTAAACCGGGCGAACCTCCACCGACGTTATTTGATTATTTACCAGCAGATGCACTGTTGGTGATGGATGAGTCCCACGTAAGTGTGCCGCAATTAGGGGCCATGTATAAGGGTGATCGATCGCGCAAAGAAACACTTGTGCAATACGGCTTTCGGTTACCTACAGCGCTAGATAATCGGCCTATGAAGTTTGAAGAGTGGGAAGACATAGCGCCGCAAAAGATCTTTGTGTCGGCCACACCTAGCGTATACGAACAAGACCATGCCGACTGCATTGTAGAGCAGGTGGTTAGGCCTACAGGTTTGATTGATCCGCCCATTGAAATACGCCCAGCAACGAGTCAAGTAGATGATCTGATGTCTGAAATCAGTATTCGTGCAGCTAAAGACGAACGGGTACTGGCCGTTGTATTAACTAAACGTATGGCAGAAGATTTAACAGATTACCTGCATGAACACGGCATAAGAGTGCGCTACTTACACTCAGACATTGATACCGTAGAACGGGTGGAGATTGTGCGTGATTTGCGCCTTGGTGAGTTCGATGTGTTGGTAGGTATTAACCTGCTTAGAGAAGGCTTGGACATGCCAGAAGTGTCTCTTGTGGCAATTTTAGATGCCGACAAAGAAGGTTTCTTGCGCTCCGAACGATCCCTTATTCAGACCATGGGTAGAGCAGCGCGGAACTTGAATGGTAAGGCCATTCTTTATGCTGAAAAGATCACCGGCTCCATGCAGCGCGCTATGGATGAGACTGACCGCCGCCGTGACATACAGATTGAGCATAACCGCATTAATAACATCACCCCAATGGGTGTTATGAAGTCTGTTCAAGACATTATGGAAGGCGCTTACACACCGGGGTCTGGTAAAAATCGAGATAAGAAATCAGGTAAAAAAGTGTCCGAATCTAACCTGGATTACACCACCGATAGTGGCTCTTTAAATAGTAAGCAACTGGCTAAGCTTATTGGTAAAACAGAAGATGCGATGTATGAAGCCTCGAAGGATCTGAAGTTTGAACAAGCCGGTCGTTACCGTGATCAGCTACATCAACTCAAAGGCCAGTTAATGAGCCGTTAACAGCCATGAGCGATTAACAGCCTTGAGCTATCAACAGCGACTTCATATCCGAGTTATGCTGTTAATTACCACCAGTGGGGTGCAGGCGAAGCTCGGCTTCACTGCTTACCGCTGCAGTCGTAGCTTTAAGCAGGCCTTTATACTGCTTTAAGTCTTCGACGCTGTGCCTGGAGGTAGATGTGGCGATGGATATAGCCCCCATCACTTGGCCTAATGAGGTTAAAATGGGTGCAGCAATACTTATTATGCCATTTTCGTGTTCTTCTCTATCGTAGGCTAACCCTTCACTTCTGATATGAGCTAGCTCTTCCAGCAAGGCTTTCTTATGGGTTATGGTGGTATTAGTAAACTTGATAAAGGTCTGCCTTTGTAACGAATATTCTTGTCGTTCTGGTTGCATGAACGCCAGCATCACCTTGCCAACACCAGTACAGTGAGCTGGAGCAATACGTCCAACTTGGGCTAACGTTTCAAAGCGTTCTGAAGTGTGACGCTTATCAATAAATAATACCTGGCCATTTTCAATTTGCGCCAAATGCACAGTTTCACCAACTTGACGAGCCAGTTGGTTTAAGTGAGGTGCAGCAATAGGCCCTAATGACGCCTGCTTCCAAGCGTTGTGCGCTAAGCGTACTAGCCGCATGCCAAGAGAATACTTCTGGCTTTCGGCATCATAGCTGAGCATTCCTTGGCTAGTCATGGTTTGTAAAAAGCGGTAGGTTGTGGCCTTAGGAAATGGACTCAGCGCTAGAATATTGTTGAAACGTAAAGCGTGTCCAGCAGTGGCAATAATGTCGAGCATCACTAAGGCTTTACCTACAGTTCCGTCTTTTAATACTTCGTTCATAACGCAGTCGATTCTCTTGTATCTGTCTTGGTATAAGTGAAAATGAATTAAATGTCCAAATAATGGAACTGGCTAGGCTAGCAGCTTGTGTTTAGGCTGGCAATAATTAATTAATTGCTGCTAATCTGAACCCTAAACCCTAAACCCTAAACCCTAAACCCTCAATCAATACCCTACCTCATCTCTCAAGCAGTTAGATTATAGAGGTTGGTTTGGTGACGTTATTACTAATCTTTGAACATATTCTAAGACAGTAGAAAAAGTATGCCTTGCTCTTTTTCTTGCTCATCAAGGAAGGGCAGCCCTAATCTTGTAGGACACCACAGAATATCTTCAGCGGTGAGAGAAAACGCATGTTCAAGCAGTCACGTGACTTCCTTTTGTGCCAAATTAACCACAGATTTTTGTCTCAGTTCTATTATGGTTTGGCTTTGCGCACTAGACCAGATTCATACTATGCCAAATTACGCAGGGCCCATGAATTAATTTGGATCAAGCTTAAGAGGCACCTTGGGCAAGATCGCCTTGATTTGCGACCGGCGTTAGCGAATTCGCAGTTCAGTTTGAGCATCAAATACCATTACATCGGCTATATCTACAGCCAGGTTGATGCTTTCAACACCACGCTCTAGACCATTGCCACGCTGCTCTATAATTAGCTTTTCGCCAGTGCAAGTATCTAGATGTACATAAGACACGCCGCCTAGGTGTTCTATAATATCTACTGTAAAGGCATTAGGCTGCTCAGTTTGCACCAAATGTTGGGGTCTAATACCAACCACAAGCTTTGTACCATCTGCAGGCAGAGTCGCACTGGAAGGGACTGTTATATTATTTAAACCTGGCACCTTTAGCTGTCTTTTTTCTACTACGGCAGCTAAAAAATTCATGCCTGGCGAACCAATAAAACCTGCTACAAATTTATTCACTGGGTCGTTATAGAGTTCTAACGGGGAGCCTACCTGTTCAACCTTGCCCGCTCGCAGTACTACGATCTTGTCGGCCATGGTCATGGCTTCGACTTGATCATGGGTGACGTAGATCATGGTGGCGCCCAGTTCTTTATGCAGATGGGCAAGCTCTACGCGCATTTCTACTCGTAACTCTGCGTCTAGGTTAGATAAAGGCTCATCAAAAAGGAAAACCTCTGGGCCACGGACAATGGCGCGGCCAATGGCAACACGCTGACGTTGACCTCCTGACAAAGCGCGTGGCTTGCGGTCAAGGTAAGGATTCAAATGCAATATATTAGCAGCACGGTCAACTTTTTTGGTAATTTCAAGCTTGGGTACCTTATTCATTTTTAACCCAAAACTCATATTTTCACGCACTGTCATATGTGGATATAAAGCGTACGTTTGGAATACCATAGCTACCCCACGTTCCGAAGGGTCGGCAGTAGTGACGTCTTTGCTACCAATTTTTATGGTACCAGAACTGGTGTCTTCTAAACCCGCAATCATGCGTAGAAGGGTAGATTTACCACAACCAGAAGGGCCCACAAAAACACAAAAATCACCAGCTTCAATGTGTAAATCTACCCCATGGATGACACGTATATCATCGTAGTATTTGGTGGTGTTGATTAACGAAACGCTGGACATGGTAATTACCCTTTTATGTTTACTTGGCAACAGATTGTTAGAGATAACTGCATTAATAACTAATATGATTGGCTCGGTATAAGGGCCAATCTAGCCCTTTAATGTATCGAAATTGTAGCGTGTAAATCAACATCGAAAAAAAGTGTTTGACAAAACTAGGTTCTCATATTTATTATCGTACTGCAATAATTGAAAACAGATCCCATTATCTGGAACTTAATAACAACGGAGACCCCCAATGTTGCAAAATAAAAAAACTCTTGCTGCACTATTTACCGCAGCGTCTATGATGTCTGCCCATGCTTTTTCTGGTGAGTTAGTCATCAATACTGATACCTCTGACCCAGCACCTAAGGAGGCTTTCGAAACCTTAATAGCAGGCTTTGAAGCCGAAAACCCGGATGTAGAGGTCACTTGGAACTTGTTCGACCATGAAGGTTACAAAACCTCCATCCGTAACTTCCTTACTGCTGACGCGCCCGACTTGGCTAACTGGTATGCGGGTAATCGCATGTTGCCATACGTTAATGCTGGTTTGTTTGAGCCAGTGGATGACGTCTGGGCAGCCAACGGTCTAAATGATTCATTGTCTTCTGCTGCTGCCTCGATGACTATTGATGGTAAGAAGTGGGGCGTGCCTTATACATATTATAACTGGGGCGTTTATTACCGTAAGGACATCTTTGAGCAAAATAATATTGCAGTCCCAAGTGACTGGGCTGAATTCAAAGCAGCTGGAGAAACTCTTAAAGCAGCTGGCGTAACGCCAATTACTATCGGTACTAAGTACTTGTGGACTGCAGCAGGAGTGTTTGACTACTTAAATCTACGGACCAATGGGTACGATTTCCATATGGCCTTGACTAAGGGAGAAATATCCTGGACTGATGACCGTGTGAAGGACACTATGGCTAACTGGAAAGAGCTGCTAGACGCGGATTTCTTCATCGAAAATCACGCTGCCTATTCTTGGCAGGAAGCTTTAGCACCTATGATACAAGGCAAGGCTGCTATGTACGTTATGGGTAACTTCGCTGTAGCACCTCTTCGCGACGCAGGTTTGACTGATGATCAATTAGGTTTCTTCCAGTTCCCTATGATCGATGCCAACGTACCTATGGCCGAAGAAGCACCTACTGATACTATGCATATTCCAGCCAACGCAAAGAACAAGGTAGATGCTAAGCGTTTCCTAGCTTACTTGGCACGTGCTGATGTTCAGTCTGAAATGAATGCTACCTTGGGTCAGCTGCCAATTAACAGTGGTTCCACTGTGTCTGACGACAAGTTCTTGCAAGCAGGCTACCAAATGTTGTCTTCTACTGAAGGTGGTATTGCACAGTTCTTTGACCGTGATGCGCCTGCAGAAATGGCTTCGGCTGGTATGGAGGGTTTCCAGGAGTTTATGGTTAAGCCTGAGCGCCTAGAAACTATTCTTAAGCGTATGGAAAAAGTACGTAGCCGCGTTTATAAGTAAATGAGGTGTGGCCAGTCCCTTTCTTTAAAGGGGCTGGTTGTTTCTATTGCAGTTGATGACTCGATCACAGTCGATGACTCTGTTACAGCTGAAGACTTTATTGCAGCTGAAGACTCTATTAAGGATAAGTCTATGAGAGACTATTGGCGTATTAATCAACAACGTCTAGCGCCTGTGTTGTTTCTGATGCCAGGGCTGCTGATGTTTGTAGTGTATGTCATTATTCCTATTTTCCAATCTGTTGATATAAGCTTCTACTCCTGGGACGGTTTGGGTGAGAAGGAATATGTAGGTATATCAAACTACGTTGAACTGATGGATGATGAGGCATTTTACACTTCTCTTAAAAACAACATTATTTGGTTAGTGTTGTATATGTTGGCCATACCTGCAGGCTTATTTGTAGCGCTATTTCTTAATCAAAATATAAGAGGGATTCGTATTTATAAATCCCTCTTTTTTTTTCCCTTTGTTATTTCTCAAGTCGTAGTTGGATTGGTTTTTTCTTGGTTTTATGACCCAAGCTATGGTTTATTTAACAAGATTTTGGCCTTTTTTGGTGCTGACCCTATTGCGGTGCTGGCCGATGAAGATTGGGTTACTTATGGCATTATTATCGCCGGACTTTGGCCCCAAACGGCCTACTGTATGATTTTATATCTAACGGGCTTAAATGCCGTAGATAGCGAGCAAATTGAAGCCGCCCGTTTAGACAATGCTAAGGGCTTGAAACTCCTGTGGTACATCATTTTGCCACAACTTCGCCCAGCCACTTTTATCGCCATGGTAGTCACTATTATTGGCGCATTACGTAGTTTTGATTTGGTTTCTATTATGACCAATGGTGGCCCTTGGGGTTCCAGTCGAGTGTTAGCTTTTTACATGTACGAGCAAGCATTTTCTGAATATGGTTTTCGCATGGGTTATGGCGCAGCTATTGCTGTGGTGCTGTTAGCAATCATGATGATTTATATCGCCGCCTTTCTATATAAAATGTATCGCGATGAGAGAGGCCATTAATATGTTTCCAAAACCCATTGAAAAATCAGCTCCTCCAGTACGCGTGTTATATAAGATAGCCCTGCCCATTGCGCTCATAATATGGCTGTTGCCCTTGTTAGCTGTTGCGCTAACTTCGCTGCGCTCCCAAGGTGATATATTGTCTGGCAACTACTGGGGCTGGCCTACGTCATTTAATATGTTGGAAAACTATACTGCTATATTTGAAAATACGCCTATTGGCCAGTATATTTTTAATTCCTTCAGAGTCACTATTCCTACAGTGATTGGCGCAGTTGGCTTGTCGTGTATGACAGGTTTTGCGTTGGCTGTGTACAAATTCAAGGGCAACCTGATATTGTTCTTTTTATTCGTTGCTGGCAATTTTGTGCCCTTTCAAATTCTTATGGTGCCGGTGCGAGATTTTACCGTGAGTTTGGGTATTTACAACACCATAAGCGGGCTGGCTTTGTTTCACATAGCCTTCCAAACTGGGTTTTGTACCTTGTTTATGCGTAACTTTATCAAGGCATTGCCGTTTGAGTTAATCGAGGCGGCACGAGTGGAAGGGGTCAGTGAAATACGTATCTTTTGGTACGTAGTATTACCACTCATGAAGCCTGCCATAGCAGCATTATCTGTGCTCATTTTCACCTTCATATGGAATGATTATTTTTGGGCTATGGTACTCACCCAAGGTGCAGACACACAACCAATAACGGCTGGTTTGAAGTCTCTTAATGGTCAATGGGTATCATCTTGGCATCTGGTTTCTGCAGGTTCTATTGTGGCAGCAATGCCGCCTGTGATCATGTTCTTCCTCATGCAGCGACACTTTATTGCAGGCCTTACTTTAGGTGCAGTGAAGTAATGCAAACCTGGCGTTTGGATGATAGTACGCAAACTATTGTGGTTGCTGCTGTAGATAGCGCCATGGCTTTTGTTGCTTATTGGGGAGCATTGCTGCCAGGTCATGAAAACCTCAATCAGCTAGTGGCAGCGCAGGTACGTGATGTTACTGGTGGGATGATGGATAAACACGCCCTAGTGTCTTTGTGTCCAGTTGAGGGTGATGCTTTTCCAGGCCAGCCAGCTTTGTTGGCGAGTGACGCTAAAGGTGTGGCGTTAATGCCCAACTTTGTATTACAAGACGTCCATTGCCAGCACCAGTTTCTGAAGCTTAGCTATACTGACGTCGACATAGGCTTAACTTACAGTGCAAGTATTAATATTGCCATAGAAGGAGTTTGGCAGCTAAGTGCTGATCTAAAGTGTGTGGACAAGATTCAAGTACATTGGTTAGCCGCCCCTGTATTACCCGCTGCTGATAAGTGTGAACGAATCTTAGAATTTGGTGGTAAATGGTGTGGTGAATTTAAACGCCATGAGCGAAGCTTTGGCCCCAGCGCCTTAGTGCGAGAGAATCGCACCGGCCGCACTGGCCACGAACACTTTCCAGGTTTAATAATGGCAGCTCAAGGAGCCAGCTATTGTCAGGGCGACGTATATGCTTGGCACTATGCTTGGTCTGGGGGTCATAAAATGGTGGCAGAACAGCTGCCTGATGGTCGTCGCCAAGTACAGTTTGGTCATGTGCCTCACTCTTATCGCGGTTTGGCACGAAACTTCTCCAGCGCCACTCAATACATTGCTTTTAGTGCTGGGGGTATCAATGGTGTGAGTGTGCCCTTACAAAAGTACGTGCGTGAACAGCTATTGCCTACCAAGCTAATGCAAAAGCCACGTCCTGTGCACTACAATTGCTGGGAAGCTATTTACTTTGATCACCAGGTTGAGCTACTAAAAGATTTGGCTCAACGCGCGGCAAGTCTTGGGGCTGAACGTTTTGTGTTGGACGATGGTTGGTTTGGTCAACGTGATGATGATACCAGTTCTTTGGGAGACTGGGATCTGGATGTAAGAAAATACCCCCAAGGTTTAGCGCCTTTAATTGAGCATGTGTGGTCTTTGGGTATGGGTTTCGGCCTGTGGTTTGAGCCAGAAATGGTCAACGAAGACTCTCAATTATATCGCACACATCCAGATTGGGTACTAGGTAGTGCAAAACAAAGCCGTGGAAGACAGCAACTAGTCTTAAATATAGCACTCACTGAAGTGCAGGCTTACCTGTATAAAAAAGTAAGCTTGTTACTAACTAATAATGCTATCGAATACATTAAATGGGATCATAATCGGGTACTTCCTTTTGCTGATGCAGCTCAAACTGAAGCTATTTATACCCTACTAGGGCGACTAAGGGTGGCCTTTCCTAAGGTGGAGATAGAATCCTGCAGCTCTGGTGGAGGTCGTATAGATTATGGCATTTTAAAGCACGCCCAAAGGGTGTGGCTGTCTGACAGTAATGACGCCCTAGAGCGCTTGCGTATTCAACACCAAGCGGCCACTTTTTTACCAGCCATTGTTACCGGTAGTCACGTAGGCCCCCGTCACTGTCATACCACTGGGCGCGTGCACAGCATGGCTTTTAGGGCATGGGTAGCAGCGCAGCGCCACATGGGTATGGAAATGGATCCGCGCGAATTAACTACTGCAGAAATAAGCCAGCTTGTGACTATAGTTAAGTGGTGGAAACAGCAGCGAAGCTGGCTTCTACAGGCAGATATCTTACGTCTAGATAGTCATGATGAAGCTATTTTAGCGGAGCAACATTTAGCCACCACCGGCGATCAATTTGTGGTGTTTGCTGGCGTTGCAGACAGCAGCTCTCAGATTAGCCCCAGACCGCTGTCGCTAACAGGCTTGGATGCAGAGGCACAGTACCAGATTAACTTAGTAAACCGTGACGAGCTAGTGGGCTTATCGCGGGGCGAAATGGCAATTAAGATTGATAAATTAACACTTAGTGGAAGCTACTTAATGAATTACGGTGTCACCTTACCCTGGCAGTTCCCTGATGCGATGTGGGTATTACAAGGAAAAAGATTATGAGTAAGCCAAGACGCAGCCAAGCCTGGTATGGGGAATCAGGTAGAGATGGATTTATCCATCGCAGTTGGATGAAAAATCAGGGTTTTCCTGATCATGTATTTGATGGGCGGCCGATTATTGGTATTTGTAATACCTGGTCAGAACTGACACCTTGTAACTCAGGATTGCGTGAGTTGGCTGAAGGTGTAAAGCGTGGCGTGTGGGAAGCGGGCGGTTTTCCTGTTGAATTTCCGGTGATGAGCTTGGGCGAAACTCAAATGAAGCCAACGGCGATGATGTTTCGTAACCTATTGGCCATGGATGTAGAAGAATCTATTCGTGCCTATGGCATTGATGGTGTAGTGCTGCTGGGTGGTTGTGACAAAACTACACCGGGCCAACTGATGGGGGCTGCCTCGGTAGACTTACCCACTATCGTCGTTAGCTCTGGCCCGATGCTCAATGGCAAGTGGAAAGGCAAAGACATTGGCTCTGGTACAGACGTGTGGAAGTTTTCAGAGTCAGTGCGTGCGGGTGACCTTAGCTTAAAAGAGTTCATGGACGCAGAAACAGGCATGAGCCGTTCCAAGGGCGTGTGTATGACCATGGGCACCGCTTCAACCATGGCTTCCATCGTAGAAGCTATGGGTATGTCTTTGCCTACCAATGCGGCACTGCCGGCGGTAGATGCTCGACGTATGGCGTTAGCTCATATGACGGGCAAACGCATTGTGGAAATGGTTGAAGAAGACTTAAAACTTTCTGACGTAATGACTAAAGCGAGCTTTCAAAATGCCATCTGTGCCAATGCTGCAGTGGGTGGTTCAAGTAATGCAGTCATCCATTTGTTAGCCATTGCAGGGCGCGTGGGCATAGACCTGGACCTCGATGCCTTTGAGTTAGGTGGTAACGTGCCATTACTAGTTAATTGTATGCCGTCTGGAAAATACCTAATGGAAGATTTCTGTTATGCCGGTGGTATGCCAGCGGTGCTAGCAGAAATAAAATCCCTATTAAAACCCGCTAACACTATTTTAGGACGCGACATTAGTGCTTACTATGATGGCGCCGAATGTTATAACCGTGATGTAATTTATGCCTTTGATGAGCCACTAAAACCTGCAGCAGGTTTACGCGTATTACGGGGTAATTTAGCCGTAAATGGGGCTATTATTAAGCCCTCTTCAGCCACAAAAGAGCTCCTTGAACATGAGGGTGAAGCCTATGTTTTTGAAACCATTGAAGCGCTTAAAGCCACTATTGATGATCCAGATCTACCGGTAACAAAAGACTCTATTTTGGTTCTTAAAGGTTGTGGGCCTAAGGGTTATCCTGGTATGCCAGAAGTAGGCAATATGCCTATTCCTGGCAGTTTAATAACCCAAGGCATAAAAGATATGGTGCGCATATCGGATGCCCGTATGTCTGGTACAGCCTTTGGTACTGTGGTGTTACACGTTAGCCCAGAAGCCCAAGCTGGTGGTACTTTAGCTTTAGTCAAAACGGGTGATCGTATTCGTTTGTCTGCCAGTAAGGGTGAATTGGAATTGTTAGTTGATAATGCTGAGTTGGACGCGCGCCGTGCCCTTTGGCAGCCTGATCCACCACATTATATTCGGGGCTATGCCAAATTGTATATCGACCACGTGATGCAAGCCGAACATGGTGCAGATTTTGATTTTTTGGTCGGTAAAGACACTCGATTGGTCACGAGGGAGAGCCACTAATGGAGCAGACTGCCATATACAAAGACCTGCAGGGCAAGAGTGTATTCATTACTGGTGGTGGCGCTGGTATTGGGGCTTTTTTAACTGAGGGTTTTCTTGCACAAGGTGCCAATGTGGCTTTTGTACAGCGCTCTGATGCGTCTGAATTTGTAGCCAAAATGGCTGCTAAGTACTCTTGTGCGCTCCTAGCAATTGCTTGTGACATTACTGATATAAATGCGTTACAGGCAGCAATGACACGAGCTGCTCAAGCCCATGGCAATATCAATGTTTTGGTTAATAATGCGGGTGACGATACCCGCCATAATTTGGCTGAAACATCTGTGGAAGCTTGGGACCTGTGTCAGCATATCAATTTAAGGCCTCACTTTTTTACCGCTCAACAAGCAGCTGTAGACATGGCAAATAGTGGCGGCAGCATCATTAATGTGTCTTCTGTTTCTTACATGATGGGTAACGAAGGTTACCCAGGTTATGTGGCCGCCAATGCTGGTATCAATTGCTTAACGCGAGCTTTGGCAAGGGAGTTAGGGCCACAAAATGTTAGAGTTAATTCGCTGATGCCAGGATGGGTGATGACTGACAAACAATTACAAAAGTGGGCCACACCAGAAAGTATGGCAGACCACCTCAAAAAGCAGTGTTTAAAAACCCATCTCAAGCCTGAAGATATTGTTGGATCTACTTTATTTTTGGCCTCTGATGCTAGTCGTATGATTACTGGTCAAGCCATAGTAGTGGATGGCGGCGTAGTGGTGACTGGCTAATGGAATGGGGAATAATACACGGTGTATCCTGGGTAGCTGTCGACTGGGGGACAAGTAATTTACGTATTTGGTTAATGTCGCAAGAAAGTCAGGTGATCGCCCAAAATACCAGTAATCAAGGTATGGCAAGTCTGGGCAGTGCTGATGAGTTTGAGCAGGTGTTGTTTGAGTGTTTGCAGCCAATTCTGACCTATGGTGAGATATTACCAGTGATTTGTTGTGGCATGGTGGGCGCCAAGCAAGGCTGGCATGACGTGGGTTATTCAACAGTACCGCACAACCCACTAGAATATCAAACGCCCATTCCTGTGCCTACCAAACATAGTCAGCTATGGGTATGGGTTCTACCTGGATTATGTCAGCTACATCCCGCTGATGTTATGCGTGGCGAAGAGACTCAGATCGCAGGTGTGTTAAGCCATCAAAAGGATTTTTCAGGGGTGGTTTGTTTACCTGGCACCCATAGTAAATGGGCGCTTTGTGGTGCAGGCCAGGTGTTATCCTTTAGCACGTTCATGACTGGCGAGCTGTTTGCTTTATTGTCACAGCAATCTGTGTTGCGGCATTCTGTTAGCCATGATCACTGGCATGAGGACGAGTTTATTCAAGGCGTACACGATGCTCTCAATAACCCTGCCCAGTTCACCAATGAGCTTTTTTGTATAAGGGCTCGAGATATCCTAGGCGATGGTGCTGTTGGATTTGGTAAGGCACGGTTATCTGGCTTACTTATCGGTATGGAACTAGCTGGTACCTGTGAATTATGGCAAGGTCAAAAAGTAATGCTACTGGGAGACAGCGCGCTGCAATTATTATACAAATTGGCCATGGATCAGGTAAAAGTTGATGTTGTTTTAGTTAATGCAACACAAATGACTTTGGCTGGCTTAACGGCCGCGTATGAAAAACAAGGATAATATCATGTCAAGAAACTTGATGGCTATTTTGCGAGGCGTAAAGCCCCATGAAGTTGTCACTTTGGGTGAGCAGCTATTACAAGCTGGTATTCATCAAATTGAAGTGCCTCTTAATTCCCCTAATGCGCTAGAGAGTATTGCTAAATTACACGAGTCCCTGGGAAGCCGTGCCTTTATAGGAGCTGGTACAGTGCTCAATGTTACTGACGCCAAGGCGGTCTATGTTCATGGAGGGCAGTTTATTGTCTCTCCCAATTGTAATAGTGATGTGATTAAAGCCACCAAAGACATGGGGATGAGGTCTTATCCTGGGGTATTTACCGCCACCGAATGTTTTGCCGCACTAGACAGTGGTGCAGACCTTTTGAAACTGTTTCCTGCGTTTTTATTGGGTTTGAATGGTTTCAAGGCAATTCAAGCAGTATTGCCAGATCATGTTGAATGCTACGCTGTTGGTGGTATTGGCAGTGCCGACTTTGCTGATTGGCGCAAAGCCGGTATTACAGGGTTTGGTTTAGCGTCAAATCTTTATAGGCCTGGCGATAGCTGTGAACAACTGGCTAGTAAGGCAGAAGTTCTAGTCAATGCTTGGGATGATACCCTGTGACCCAAGCCGTTATCGCTGCTGATAATGTGTTTGATCTGCGTGTTTGTCATTTAGGTGAAGGACCACTGTGGCACCCCGTGCAGGAACGATGGTACTGGTTTGATATTTTACAGAATCAATTATTAGCCAAAGACACACGAGGCAGTTATAGCTGGGAGTTTGATGAAATGGTGTCGGCAGCTGGTTGGATAGATAAAAATAACCTGCTAATTGCCAGCGAAACGGGATTATACACATTTAACACTCGTAGCCAAAATGACACTAGACACCTAATAGTAGAACTAGAATCAAATAATCAACAAACGCGATCTAATGATGGCCGTGCTGACCCATGGGGAGGCTTCTGGATAGGCACCATGGGCAAACACGCAGAGCCGGGCTTGGGTTCGATCTATCGTTATTATCAAGGTCAAATGCGTCAGCTAGTAACAGGCATTGCCATTAGTAATGCGATTTGTTTCGCCCCTAATAAAACTTGTGCATATTACACAGACACACCTAGTCAGCAGATTATGCGCCAACCCTTGGACAGGCAAGGCTGGCCTAAAGGGCAGGCAGAGCTATTTATTGATTTGCGGGCCCAAAACCTAAACCCAGATGGAGCTGTTATTGATCGTTATGGCAATCTGTGGAATGCCCAATGGGGAGCGAGCCAGGTGGCATGTTACAACCCAGCAGGTGAACTTATTAAGCGTGTTACTTTTCCTGCTCAACAAATCAGCTGTCCAGCATTTGGAGGGTTAAATATGGATTTACTGTTAGTGACAAGTGCTGCCGTAGACGCTGATAAAAAAGATACCAGTGCAGGCATGACATTTACTATTGGCCTAGATGCTTTTGGTCTTCAAGAGTACTGTGTGGAGTTATAATATGACCGCTGATGTTAATAAAAATCTTGCTACCAGACCTACATTAGGCACTTGTTATTACCCAGAACAATGGCCCAGGGAACAATGGCAAGAAGATGCCCGCCAGATGGCTGCTCTTGGTCTAACTTGGGTGCGCATTGCCGAGTTTTCATGGGGTGTGTTGGAGCCCACTCCCGGTGAGTTATGTTGGCCATGGCTAGATGAAGCTATAAACGTTTTAGGCCAAGCAGGCTTAAAAGTAGTATTGGGCACGCCAAGTGCCACCCCTCCGCGATGGATGATCGATAAATGGCCGGATATGCTGGCTATGGACGATAAAGGACAGGTTAGAAAGTTTGGTTCTCGGCGTCATTACTGTTTTAGCCATCAAAATTATCGTCAAGAGGCAGTCCGAATAGCTGCTTTAATGGCCCATCGTTATAGTAATAACCCTTACATACACGCATGGCAGGTGGATAACGAATATGGTTGCCATGACACTACCTATTCATACAGTCCTGCAGCCACAAAGGCTTTTCGAGTTTGGCTGCAGCAGCGCTATGACAATATTACAAAACTTAATGAAGCATGGGGCAATGTATTTTGGTCAATGCAATACAATGATTTTGAACAAATAGATCTGCCTAATGCTACAGTCACAGAAGCTAACCCAGCTCACCACATGGCATTTCGTCGTTTTAGTTCGGATCAAGTCTGTGATTTTAACCTAAGTCAGGTGGAGGTGATTAAACAGTATTCTAAGGCGCCTGTGAGTCATAACTTTATGGGCCGAATTACAGATTTTGATCACTCAGCTATGGCTCAAAATTTGGATTTTGTGACTTGGGATAGTTATCCACTGGGTTTTTTAGAAGACCGTGTACAAGCCACTAGCGAGCATCAATGTCAGTATGAACGCCAAGGAGACCCAGACTTTCAGGCTTTTCATCACGACCTATACCGTGGCGTAGGTAATGGTCGGTGGTGGGTAATGGAGCAGCAGCCAGGCCCGGTTAACTGGGCACCCTATAACCCTGCCCCTTTAGCAGGTATGGTGCGCTTGTGGAGTTGGGAAGCGTTAGCTCACGGGGCTGAAACTGTGTGTTATTTTCGTTGGCGCCAGGCCCCCTTTGCCCAGGAGCAGATGCATTCAGGGTTGTTGCGCCCAGACTCTAGCCCAGCCCCATGCTATGGTGAGGTTAGTCAGCTGGCTCAAGAAATTAAAGACTTTCCAATCACTAAAGCCAAGGCGAGCGTTGCTTTAGTATTTGATTATGTGGCGGCTTGGGCTTGGGAGATTCAGCCTCATGCGGCGAATACCAGTTATTTTGACCTGGTATTTGATTGCTATAAAGCATTACGTAAACAGGGTTTGTCAGTTGATGTTCTGCCACCTTGTGCGTTGGAAAATCAGGCTATTTGTGACCAATATCAGTTGTTATGGGCACCAGGCTTGATGCATATGAGTAACCCTTTAAAAGCAGCGCTTGTGAAAGCCAAAGGTCATGTTTTATGGGGGCCACGTAGTGCTGCTAAAACCCAAGATATGTCTATTCCAGTGCCGTTACCGCCGAACATTATTTCTCTTCCTTTAACCGTGCAAGCCTGCGAAAGTTTGCGGCCAGATAGGCCGTTAGCTCTGGAGCAGGGTGGTTGGGTGATCAATTACCGAGAATTATTAGACACAAAAGCTAATATTTTGGAACAAACCACGGATAGTGAGCCTGTGTTAGTGCAACAAGGTAAACAGCTATATTTGGCAGCCTGGTTGGATCAACATGCTTTGCAGCGGTTAGTAATAAACCTCTGTACTATGGCCAACATACCCACTTTTGACATGCCAGAAGGAGTTCGCTGTCGCGACACTAAAGAACATCGTTTTTGGTTTAACTATGACAATAAGCCTCATCAAGTTGAAGGGGAATCCTTGGCCCCTGGTGGTGTATTAATCCAGTGAAAACGGAGTGTTGCGGTATAGCGCCTGATGGGAGTGATATTATTATGGCAACTATCGGTAGTCATCAACTTCAAGCAACGATCATCAGTTTTGGTGCCTGCTTGCAAGATTTAAGATTACAACATTTTGATTTTCCCCTAGTGCTAGGCTATGCCGATGTAGCTAACTATTTAAGTAATGGATCATATTTTGGCGCTGTAGTAGGGCGTAATGCCAATCGTATTGCACAGGGGCGTTGCCTATTAAGTGGCCAACAATTGCATCTTACAAAGGCTATTAATGATCAGCATCAATTGCATGGAGGGCCCAATGGTAGTAGTTTCCGTAACTGGCAGATAGTGTCCAAAACACCCAGCCAAGTAGTATTACAAGACATGCTGCCTCATGGCCATATGGGTTTTCCTGGTAATTTGTGTGTGCAAATAACTTACACTATTCAACAGCAGACTTTAGACGTTAAGATTGAAGCTAACACAGACCAAACAACCTTGTGCAATTTCATGCTTCATAACTATTTCAATCTAGATAATTCGTTAAACCTAGATCATCACTTTTTAAGTGTTACTGCAAAAACATATTTGCCCACCAATACAAGTGGTATCCCTATTGGTAATGAGACTGATGTAGACAACACAGATTATGATTATAGAACTATAAAAAACCTTAATAAATTCATGTTTGAAGGGCGTTTAGATCATAACTTTTGCATTAAAAATAAGCCTGGAGTGTTGCAGGAAGTCGCGCAGCTCGAGTCGTGTTGTTCTGGCATATCTATGAAGTTGTCCAGTACTGAAGTAGGCTTACAGGTGTATAATGCTGCCGATGTCAGTGTGGAGGCTAATAAGTCATTGCATGGTCGAACTTACCACCCTTATTCAGGGCTGGCTTTAGAACCTCAAGGCTGGCCCAATGCTGCTAATGAAGGTCAATTCCCTAGCTGTGTGTTGCACCCCAGTGAAACTTATTTACAACACACAAGTTATCAATTTGATATGCATACAGGTTAGGTACTAACTCTTTGTCGTTTAAGGTCTATGTTTTTGGATTAAGGTCGATCTAGTTAGTATTAAAAACTAATGGCCCCAAAAAAATAAGCTTAAAGCACTATTATAAATAGTTTCAATATCAATCTAAAACAGTGATCGACGATACATCGAATTTCAGCAAGGAAAGCAGTTTACAACGCCATAAAATCTTTGTATCATGCCCTCCCACTGACTTATGTACTAGGTTAGCTTATTACAGGACTATAGCTCAGTTGGTTAGAGCGCATCCTTGACATGGATGAGGTCGGCGATTCGAATTCGCCTAGTCCTACCAAATTTTTTAATAAAAACAGCTGCTTACGGTTAACGTACGTGGCTTTTTTTGTTTGGTATTTCTGGTGGTAGCACATTGGCAGCATCTGTGTTTTCGACAACTATGGTTTTTCCCTTATAATTTAGTGAACTCACTGTACGAACTACTAGAATAATCACCATTGGCCTAACTACGCACAAATTAATAGATGGGGGAATGATCTAGCCACCAACAACGATCCTTTTGGAAAATTAGTGCTTTGGAATATATCGTAACCGGGATAGACATTCACATCAGCACAAGGCTTTGTTTATGCCATTGCGTGGGGATGCTATTGTGACCCACAAAGAGTCTGGTAAAATCAAGGTCATTTTATGGGTTCTGTGATTGTTTGTATTAGCCATTTTTAGTATCCATTTAAGCTAATTAATAGTTAGTAACATAAACTTTATTAAAAGGTGATTATTAATGCCCCATCAGGTTGGCCTCTTTCTGTTTAAAAATGATTTGCGTTTGCATGATAATCCAGCCTTGGCGCTGGCAGCTGCCGAGGTTGATCAACTAGTCTGCATCTACTGCCTTGAACCCAAACAGCCGCCTTCAAGCTTGCTTGCCCCGAGTAATTTATCGCCCCATAGGCAGCGGTTTTTGCAGCAATCTTTGTTAGGTTTGCATCATAGCCTTGAGCAGTTGGGCCAGCAGCTTATTGTTACAAGTGAGTCAGCCCTGGATATTATTCCCCAGCTTATCACTCAGCATAATATTAGTCGGATTTATTGCAGTGAAAATGCAGGCTATTATGAGCAGCAAACTTGGCAGCATCTGCTTAAACCTTACCCCTTTATCGTGTTTAAGAGCACGCCAAGCCACACCCTATTTGATCAAGCAGAATTGCCATTTCAGCTTAGTGAACTGCCTGATAGCTTTACCAAGTTTCGCAAGCTGGTTGAGCCCCTCAACATCAAAGCCCCATTGGCTGCATTAACGCAGTTACCACCTAGCCCAGTATCTGCTATGTCATGGCCACAGCATACGCACCCACCGTTGCATGTGGGCCTGTTCGAAGGGGGGGAGCAACATGGCCTTGCGCACTTAGAACGTTACTTTAAGTCTAAGCTAGCCAGCAGCTACAAAGACACTCGCAATGGCCTTGATGGTATGGATTACTCAACCAAATTTTCGCCATGGCTAGCCAATGGTAGCTTATCAGTGCGGAAACTTGTGTATACGCTGCGTAATTATGAACGCAGCGTAGGGGCAAATGATTCAACCTACTGGATTTATTTCGAGCTCTTGTGGCGGGAATATTATCAGTTATATGCCCATCGCCACGGTAAGCGATTATTTGACTTTGGTGGCATCAAAGCCAGCAAGCCAAACACCACTTTTTACCCTGAAAGGTTCCAAAAGTGGTGCCATGGAAATACCCCTTACCCGATCGTGAATGCATGTATGAAACAGCTCAATAGTAGTGGTTATATGAGTAATCGGGGACGCCAGCTAGTGGCCAGTTGCTTCGTGCATGAGCTAGGCCTCAATTGGCGTTACGGCGCTGCCTACATGGAACAGCATTTAATTGACTATGATGTGGCCTCCAACTGGGGAAATTGGCAGTACTTAGCAGGTGTGGGTGCTGACCCACGTGGCCACCGGCGTTTTGATTTGATCAAACAAGGTCAAATATATGATCCCAAAGGTAGCTTTGTCAAACATTGGGGTGGCGACCAATATGACGCCCTTCTTGATTCGGTAGACGCGGCTGACTGGCCGATTAGTCGATGATGATATGGGTTGTTGCCACCAACTTAAGAGTCAGTTGAAACTGCTTTGGCTATTTTTTATCGTGTACTAAAATGTTGTTAGTTAAGAGCATAGTATTATTGAGCTGGCCATTATCCATAGTCAGGTGTTGAAGCAGATTTTTAATAAAATGTTTGTGGTAAAGGTATGTAAAGCCTAGTTTTTTTTGCGTGTAAAATTGTTAACCTCAGTTCGATGATCATTTAAGTGTTAAATATTTACCGCTCACTGACTGACTTTACTCCAGAGGCATATGTGCTAATCCCGTTTGGTATCAATGTCACTAAGTTATATAGTTTGTTAACAAAGTATTTAATCTTGCCAGAGTAAGTATATGGCTTATTTTTTACACACTTTACTCACTAATGTTGGTGCTACTTAAGTAATTAATTACCTATTTCTCAATTTTTACTCAACTATTACTATTACGCTATGCGGCTTAATATTTAGCCATGCAGCACTAAATAAAAAGGATTTTAATTTATGAAACCTAATGTACTTGCGCGTATAGCAATGTCTAGCTTGTTCCTCATAGTGGGAACAAGCCATGCTGATGAAAGTGGCGAACTTTCGATTGGATTGGCATACATAGGTGGAGGCTCTATCTATTTAGGTGATAAGAGCAAATCTGCGATTATGCCATCCATTAGCTACAAGTCGGACACTTTAAGTGTCAGTTTCCAAGAAGGCTTAGCATACAAGTTTTTTGATGGTGAAAAACTTGAACTAAGTTCAGCGATTGTTCCAAAAGGCAGGCCATACAATAGTGCGGATTCTACTGATCTAGCCGGAATGACAAGAGATATGTACTTTGATGGTTCACTAAATGGATCATATGAAATTTCTAGGGGCCTCACTGCGAAGTTTAAATTTGCCACTGAACTAACGAACAAATTCAATGGTCACTCTTTAGATCTGTCCGTCAGCCAATTTATGCCAGTTTTTGGGCAGCCATTTGTCTTTCAAGCTGGTGCTAAATGGTTGGGTAACAAGCGTGCAAACTATCTGTGTGGAGTTAATGCTGACGAAGTGACTGGGCAACGAGCTCAATATGCACCAGGAAGTGTCATCGTACCTTATGTCTCTAGCAACACATTTTACTCACTCAGCGAACAGACCTCATTGTTTGCTAATGTTAATGTAAGTTTGTTGCCTAGTAATGTGGTTGACAGCCCAATTGTTGATCGTAATAATTCTGTAACAACTGTGTTGGGTATCAATTATAGTTTTTGACACACGCTTTGAAGAAAATTTTTTTAACTTGTGCTCAGGTGAGGGCTTTTATTGTCTTTGCTTGGGTGACAATTATAACTAGGTATTTTATCAAGGGATGTGGTCTAAATTTACTTTAGGACCTCTGCAAATGGCCTAAAGATCTTTGCGACCAATATGCCTAGAAAGCACCCGTTTAATGCCCTTTTTACTGAACCTATTAGCCTTTCTTTATAGCTAGTTTTGGTATCATTACCCATTAAAGAGATGTTGCTTTTATAGTGTTGTTAATATGTTGTTTGAACTTCATGATGACTTTTTGCTTAGGGTTATCTTTTCGTGTCAGCATGCCGAGGATGCGGGCATCACTGCTATTTGAAAGGGTTATTTTTCTTAGGTTTGAAAAGATTGGGTCGGGTTTTGTGAGGTCTGGAACCACTGAAACACCAAGACCATGTGCCACCATGCAGCCTAATGTTTCCATAGAATCCATAATCATGGTTTCCTTAACCACTATTTTGTTTTTTGTTAGCCAACGGTCTGCTAATGACCCAACAGAGGTGCGCTGCGCCAATCTAATATAGGGTTCTGTTTGTAGGATTTTTATTGGATTATTACCCTTGTAACCACTGGACGTTAGCAGTACTAATGGCTCTTCAGCAAGAACCTCCCATTGCAGGCTTGGCTCAATTCTTTGTGGTTGGCTTAATATGACGACGTCAATCGAACCATTTAGAACATGATCATATAAGTCTGTAGATATGCCAGGAACAATCCGGATTTTGGTCTTAATGACTTCTTGCATCATACTTTTAACTGCTAAAGGCACCAGTGCTAATATTGCAGACGGTACTGAGCCAACGCTAATTGTGCCACTGAAATCCTCATCGGCATGGGTACTGTTGAACAGTTTGTCATAGTTTTCTATTACCTTTTGCGCTTCTTTAGCGAATAACATACCTGCTGGATTAACAGTGGGTATAAGTCGCCGACGATCAAATAACTTTGTGTTGAGAGATTCTTCCAGTAGTTTCATTTGCTGGCCGACTGCTGCTTTGGTAATAAACAACTGATCTGCAGCTGCCGAAAAGCTGCCGCTTTTCTCAATGGCTAAAAGTGTTCTTAGTTGTTTTATGGACATAATGGAGTCAACTATTTTGTGTTGCAGATAAAATTAACAGTTAATGGTAAATAAAAAGTTTACTAAAAGTCAAATAAATATAGATTGAATTAAACTTTATTATACCGGACTATGGTTGGAAGAGAACAACTTTGGAGGTATTTATGCAGTTGGATAAAATTATTATAGATGCATTTGAAAAACACAGTATTGAACTGATTACCACGGTACCGTGTAAGCAGCTCAGTGGGGTGATAGCTGAGCTAGAAACACGTGAAAGCATGATTCATGTTCCAGCTAACAAAGAAGACGAGGGTATGGGCATATGTGCTGGTGCGTTTATGGGTGGTAAAAGATCTGCCATTATCATGCAAAACACAGCCATCGGTGTAACCATTAATACGTTGGTGACACTGACTCAATATTATCGCTTACCGCTACCCATGTTAATAAGCTTCCGCGGTGAATTAGGTGAGCCTGTTGTCTGTCAGGTTGAGATGGCAGTTCATACGAAAGCTTTATTAGCTCAACTGGGCATTCCAACCTATCACTTTCATAATCCAGCCGACGTTCACGAGTTGGATGAGATTTTAAAATATACCTTTATGTGCAACAAGCCCGTTGCGATTTTGACTGACGCTACATTCTGGAAAGGAGAGTAATATGATACGTTCCGAGATTATTAAAAACTTGGTTCCGGTTCTTTCTGGTCAACTAGTGGTTTGCAATATTGGCTTGCCGAGTCAGGAAATGCATATGTTTGGCGATCAGCCAAGTAACTTTTACATGCTAGGCACCATGGGTTTGTCTTCATCCATTGGGCTTGGTTTAGCCTTGGCGCAGGAAAAAACTGTTGTCGCAATAGACGGTGATGGATCAGTGTTGACTAACCTTGGCACACTGCCAACCATCGCAAATAATGTGCGAGATAACTTTATTCTTCTGATTATAGATAATGGCAGTTATGGCTCCACCGGTGACCAACCGACTTATGCTGGCAAAAAAACATCGCTAGCGGCAGTGGCCAGTGCGTGTGGTTGTGAAAATGTGATTGAATGTCAAGCAGAAGACGCAGTAAGCGTCATGGAAGCAGCGATTGCAAGTAAGCAAATGACTATTATTGTGTGTAAATGCATCTCAGGCAATATACCTGTGCCAGTAATAACCTTGGACCCTGTGGTGATAAAGCATCGATTCATGCAGTGTATAGACGCATGAAAAGCCACTACATTGCCTTAATCAGCTCAATAGTATCTATCTTGGTGGTTAGGCTGCATGGTTAGAAAACTAGACAATAAGGCTGCTAGTATTGCAGACCTTAAGGGGCTCACAAAAAAGCGTATTCCACAGTTTGCCTACGAGTATCTGGTGGGAGGGTGTAATAATGATCGAGCGGTATGTCATAATAGAGACGCCTTAGATAATGTATTTCTACAGCCTTCGTACCTTTCTAGAACTCAAGCAGCCAGCTTAAAAACGACTGCTTTAGGGGTGCAATATGATGCGCCATTTGGTATTGCCCCTTTAGGCTTAAGTGGATTAATTTGGCCCAAAGCAGCTAAGTATCATGCTAATGCCGCCAAAAAAGCCAATATACCTTACATTTTAAGTACTTTAGCGAGCACATCTATAGAAGATGCAGCGGCGTGTGCAGGAAGCAATCTCTGGTTTCAGCTTTACCCTCCCAAAGATATAGAGATCAGGCTTGATCTGATGCGAAGGGCACAGCAGGTAGGGTGTAATAACCTAGTTGTTACTATTGACGTGCCTGTTGCTGGGAGAAGGCCCAATGATATTAAGAATGGCTTGTCTGTCCCTCCCAAAATAAGTGCCAATAGTATCTATCAGACTTTACTAAGGCCGTCCTGGGCAGTTGCTAATGCCTTTAATGGTATGCCCGCGTTTGCCAATATGCAGCCCTATATGAATAAGTTATCCAATCTTCAGGATGTGGCTAATTACATTCGGAGTTCGCTTAAGGAGCCTGTGAGTATTGCCATACTTGAACAGCTGCGACAGCAATGGCCGGGAAAGTTGATCGTCAAGGGTGTGCTCAGTGTAGAAGATGCAAAACTGGCAGCGGCTATTAACGCCGATGCTATTATTGTGTCTAACCACGGTGGACGCCAGCTAGATCTGGCTCATTCTCCAGTAGAGATGATGCGCGAAATAGTTGACAGTGTTGGTGATAAGCTTGAAATCTATGTGGATAGCGGTGTTGAATCGGGAGTTGATATCGCCAGATACCTAGCTTTGGGTGCCAAGATGGTATTTTCTGGAAGGCCTTATATGTACGGTGTAGGGGCTTTTGGAGAGCGCGGAGCTGATCATTGCATCGATATATTTTATAGCGAACTTGAGCAGGTGATGAATCAACTAGGATGTTCCACTCCTCATGAGTTAGTGAGGTTTCTGAAGTAACAACACGCCTGTATGCTTCTTGGGCCATCAGTAGGCGCTAATTCAATATCTGCCAATGCTATTTTTTGGTCTGTAGAGAATGTCTTAGCACTACTCTGGTCTCTAGTTTTATGCTTTTTTGATCAGTCTTTCCAGCTCGAATGCTCAGCAGAAGTTCGGCTGCTGCTTGCCCCATCCGGCGGTGGGGTACGTGCACCGTGGTCAAACTAGGGGTCACTATTTCTGCTACATCAATATCGTCAAAGCCAGTGATGGAAATATCATCAGGCACATTAATACCCATATCTCTGGCTCTCATAATAGCCCCTACCGCAAGCGCATCGTTACTACACATAATAACGGTGGGCCTAATTTCTAGTGCCATTAACTCTTCGAAGGCCTGCCCTGCTAGGATGGGTGAGGAGTTTGAGTGTGAGAACTTTATAATTAAGCTGGCTCCTGTAGCTTTTTTAATAGCGTCTTGTGCTCCAGATAGGCGATCTGCTATGCGGTCATTGTTTACTGTAGGGCCAGCAATAATAGCAATACGGTAGTGACCCATATTTAATACAGTATTAGTTAATTCGCGCATCGCAAAATGGTTATCAAATCCAACATATAAATGTTCCCTATTCCGCCGATGATTCCATGCAATGATGTGGGGGATGTTTCGGAGCTTAAGAAATTCATAGGTCTTTTTTGGGCGAGCTGTGCCTATAAGCAAAAGGCCTTCTGCGCCCTGACTAACTAACGCCTGGATGTTTTCAAATTCAAGCTGAGGGTCATAACCAGAGGTAGAAATAAGTAACGTAATACCAGAGTTAGCCAATACTTCTTGAAAGGCTTGAATGCCCCGAGCAAAGATGGCATTTTCTATAGTAGGGATAACTGCACCCATAGTTCTGGAACGATTAGAAGCGAGGTAGCGACCACCAAAGTTTGGCGTATAACCCAGTTCATCAACTGCAACTTGCACTTTTTTTCTTGTGGCCACCAACACTTTTTCGGGGTTGTTTAGGCATCGAGAAACCGTAGCAGTAGAAACTCCAGCTAACTTAGCAACATCATCCACTGTGGGGTTTGAGTGTATTGTCATTGAATGTAGTCTAACGAATTAAAAATATACTTAGGTAATTAAGTATACATAATTATTCGATACAGACGGTTGCATTATTTTATGTAAGCGTTTACATTTAATTCTCTGAAAATAACAGGTCAAGCAATATATGGCTGTAAAGTGATGACATTATTGCTACTTCAAATGTCTGGTGTCACATTTATTTTTAATATGTATTTTGTAAAATCACTCATTATTTCCGTAATTATGGCAGCGTTATTTACAGATATATAAAAAGCCTAATTTATAGTGGGACTTTTAGGTTAGATAGGTATGCGTTTAAACGGTTAATTTATGGGTGTTAATATGAAGTCTGAGATGTTTAATGTGGCAGGGAAAGTGGTGTGTGTGACGGGCGCTAGTGGCGGTATTGGTCGTGCCATCGCTACTTTCCTAGCTAATAAAGGCGCTATGGTAGTGGGTGTGGCTAGAAGAGCACCTGAATTAATGGTTTGGAGTGATTCAACTGATGGTAATACGGCTTTTGTTGCCACTGATTTATCTGATAGATCCCTAATGCCAGAGACTATTACTCAAATTGAAAGCCATTTCGGGGCACCTGATATACTAATTAATGCTGCGGGTATTAACACCCGTGAAGCTGCTAGTGACGTGACTGGAGCGGGATGGGATATTACCTTTAATATTAATTTAATGGCGCCTTTTTTCTTAGCTCAGGGTTTGGTTCCAGCGATGCAGCGCAAAGGCTGGGGGCGAGTGATCAATTTTGCTTCCCTGCAGTCTCGTAGAGCTTTTCCCAGTGGCATTGCTTATGGCGCTACCAAAGGGGGTGTTGAGCAGTTAACCAAAGCCATGGCCGAAGCTTGGTCATGCGATGGCATTAATACCAATGCTTTGGCACCAGGGTTTTTCCCTACGGAGCTTACTGAAGCTGTTTTTTCAGACCCAGTGAGGGCCAATCGTAATGCTGAACAAACGTGCATAGGTCGCAATGGTGAAATGAATGATTTGCATGGTCCGATACTGTTTTTTTGTTCTTCAGCTAGCGATTATGTAACAGGCCAAACGCTATTTGTAGATGGAGGATTTACCGCGAAATGAAGGTGTTTCTCTACATTACTAGCATACAGACACTTACTTCCCCCCATGATTAAGTCATGACCCTGTACTAAAAGTAAAAGCGCAGGATATAGTGATTTATACTGTAACTCAATAGGGTAAAAAATCAGTAGCTACGGTTAATCTCTAGCTGCTTTTTTGTTTGTGCTACACTCAAATTTGAGTTAATCAACCTTATCTGGATCACTTGATGTACCTATCAAATATTTACACCTACCCGATTAAATCGACAAGCCCCATTGCTATAACCACTGGCTATTTGTTTTCAACTGGCGTGGCCTATGACCGTCATTGGATGCTAGTGGATGAGAATAACACCATGTTAACAGCTCGCAAAAACCCTAAGCTGTTGCATATTAAAACCCAGTTTGATGGGGCCAATTTAGTGGTGAAGTTGCCATTTAGAGACTTCTTGCTGCCCTTAAAGCCTGAGCCACAAAAACAGATTTTAGTTGACCATTGGGGCGATACACCATTTTCTGCGTGGCCTCAAAATGACGCTTTAGATGCCGCTTTGAGTGAGTATTTACAGTTTCCTTGTCGACTAGTTTATAGCGCTAGTTTGGCACAAGAACCTTTGATTGAAAGAGTTTCTTTTGCTGATGCCCAGCCTTTATTACTCACTACTAGTGCGTCGTTAACTGAATTGAATCAACGCTTAGATAGTTCTAATAGTCCTACTGGCCCTAGCAATTCAATAGGCATGGAACGATTTCGTACTAACTTGGTAGTGCATAATGCTGTGGCTGATATTGAGGATAATTGGCACAGAATCCGCATTGGGGCATGTGAGCTTGAGGTAACAGCACCTTGTGAGCGCTGTATATTGACTACAATTGATCCGGGTACCTTAGAGCGTCACCCTAGTCAGGAGCCACTTCGCACTTTGGGTAAATATCGTCGCTTGGAAGGTGCTGGGGTTGGCTTTGGTATCAATTTAAAGGTTATTTCTGGCGGTATTATAAGTGTGAATGACAGGGTACAAGTACTGAGTTAATGTGGTTGTGGTTGGGGCTGGGGTTGGATAGGTTAAATTATTGTGATGGATCATTAAACAAACTTTTTAAACAACTGGGTGTCATCGAACATGGCCTCCAACTGTTCCAAGCGTTGCTTGGCCTGGGGCCATATTAGCTCTTGTACTTGGGCAATCATAGACTCTATTAACATCAGGCTGCTAACTGAAGAATCCCATGCTGATGGGGCTATGATACGGGCGCTAAATACCTTATCGGTAAGCTGTCCAATAGGGGATACCCACTGATCGGTAAATAAAATGATCTCTGCACCTTTTGCTGCGGCCATATTGGCCAATTTTAGGGTGTTGTTTTCATAACGCCGTACGTCCATGATGACAATTACGTCGCCTGGTTTTAGATTAAGTAAATAGTGGGGCCACACATTAGATGCAGGTTCTATATGGGTGATGTTCGGCCGAACCACCTGCATATGCAAAAAGAAATACTCTGCCAGAGCATGAGTCAGGCGGCCACCGATCACGTAAATGCAACGTTTTTCATCGGCGAGTAATTTACAACTATTATCAAACTTTTGTGTGTCGATATGAGCAATAGATTGCTTAATATTATCAATCACAGCGTCGGTGAATCTGTTTAAAATATGAGCATCAGGTGCGCTATCCGCCCATTTTTCATGCTTTACGATAGGGTTAGATAGTGTGGCTTCCACTTCCATTCGTAATTGCGCTTGAAAGTCTGCAAAACCTAAAAAACCAAGTTTTAAAACCAGTCGACCAACGGTGGGTGTTGAAACGCTGGCTTTTTTTGCAACACTCGTGATTGAGCCTAACGCTGATGCAGGGTAGTTCATTAAGATAGTATCAGCCAGTTGGCGTTCAGCACGAGTTAGCTGGTTAAATTGTGCTTGTAAACGCTCTGAAACAGCTTGGTTAGACATTGTTTTGCTCATGAGTTTGTAAATTAATTTACACTATTTTTTGTTATGTAAAAATAACTACAATAAGATATTGACACAATAGTGT
>CAJXEN010000009.1 GCA_913052465.1 uncultured Oceanospirillaceae bacterium | reverse complement strand
AAGGTGTGGTTTATCATCATCGTGGAGCCTACTTAACAGCCATGAATATGGCTCTCACCTGGGATATGCCCAAGTATCCAAAGTTTCTTACGGTGGTGCCCATGTTCCACTGTAATGGCTGGTGCTTTCCATGGACTACGGCTTTGTTGGCTGGAACCAACATCTTCATCCGTCATTTGAAACCAGAATTAATGCTCGAACTTATTAGACAAGAAAAAGTGACCCATTTTGGTGGTGCGCCAATTGTACTCAACATGATCAATAATACTGCTGAAGAACATAAGCAAGGGATCGACCACCAGGTAAAAGTAATGACAGCGGGCGCAGCGCCGCCAGCAGCAGTTATTGAAGCCATGGAAGACTTGGGTTTTGATGTGACCCATGTTTATGGATTAACAGAAACTTACGGTGCTTGTGTTATTAGTGAGTGGCAACATGATAGGTGGGGGCACTTACCCAAAGCCCAACAAGCCGCATTGAAGTCTCGCCAAGGTGTAAGGGGCCCAGCTCAAGAAGATCACTTGATAATGAATACCCAAACTATGACACCCGTGCCTAAAGATGGTGAAACCATTGGTGAAATATGTCTTCGTGGGAATATGGTAATGAAAGGTTACCTTAAGAACCCAGTTGCCACTGCAGAGGCATTTGAAGATGGATGGTTTCGTACTGGAGACCTTGCCGTTTGGCATGCAGATGGTTATATGGAAATTAAGGACAGGGCGAAAGATATCATCATTTCAGGGGGAGAAAATATATCTTCAATTGAAATTGAGGGGGTCTTGTACAGTCATCCTGCCGTGTTAGAGGCCGCCGTGGTAGCGAGGCCTGACGAAAAGTGGGGAGAAACTCCTTGTGCGTTTGTAACACTTAAGCCAGGTGTGCTTGTCTCACCAGAGGAGTTAATTGGCTTTTGTAAAGATAATATGGCGCGTTTTAAAGTCCCCAAACATGTTGTCTTTGGGGACTTGCCAAAAACAGCCACAGGTAAAATACAAAAATTTGTCCTGCGTAAGATGGTGCCCGCATAACCAAAGTAAGGTAAACTTTTAAAATATGTCCGAGCGCTAAGGTTTGGATGATTGGTAACTGTTAGAGACCTATAGACCCGATGGATGATCCAATTGATACCGCTAAAGTACATAAGTTTGCTAACGAGCTAATGTTCGCTGGCAAACAAGTCAGTGTGCAAGCTATTGCAGATTTAATGGATATTGACGCCTCCGAAGAATTAGGTAGGCAGCTGGAGCATTGGTGGATAAAGCAAGAAAGTAGAGTTGCGTTTCGCCGCAGTATTAGTCCTAACCACCGTCCTGATGTTCCAGAGACAGTCTATCAGTCAGTGCAGCTGATCTGGGATAATGCCGTTAAAGATGCGCGGCTAGAACTTGAGTTAGCAGCTAAACATGACAACCCTGTGGCTAACACTGGAATAGCACTAGAAGATGAGTTGTATCTGTGCAAAGCGCAGTTAGAGGCTGTTGAAGACTCTAATCAACGTTTGCGGACTCAGTTAAGCGAAGGTAAACAAAGTATTAAAAACTTGGAAGCGGAAAGAGCAATGCTGCGCAGCAATTTGCAGTCTGCTGAAACCAATGCAAGCGCTATGAGTCATAAGGTCATTGAGTCTCAAGGTGAAATGAAGCGAGCACAGACCAGTAGTGAAGAGGCCAAGAAACAGCTCGACACACGTATGAAAGAAGAGACAGCTCGTCATCAAGAAAATATCAGTAAGGTAGAAAGCAAAGTAAGTTATTATCGCCATCAATTAGAGAAACTACGGGACGATTGGGGTAAAAAAGAAACAGCTCTCAACGCTCAGGTGCAAGACTTACAAGGTGCGGTAGCCAGAAACTCGGTGACTCACGATACTCAGTTTAGTCAGATTCGCAGCCAAGACGAGGAATTGCGTAAGTATCGTGGTGAAATTACCAACCAGTCGCGGAACATGTCAAAATCGACCAGCCAGGCGTTAGCATCAACAAACCGGTTGAAACGTTTAGAAGATGAACTACAACAACGTGAATTTGATGTCAAAGAATTAAAAAAGCGTACTATTGTTGATAAGTCTGATACCGCGAGAAGGGAAACAGATTTGCGCACATTGCTAAAGTCTAGAGACGGTGAAAACTTTCAAATTAATAACAAACTCACCGAACTTCAACGCACACTTATAGCCCGCGAAGAAGAAATAAGACGGTTAACTGCCAAACTATAAAGTTAGCTAGCATTTTCAGCTAGCTTTTCTTGTCGACCATCATCGTAGCAGTGCCGTCAGCTACAAGTTTGTCATTCACATAACACTGGGTTTTCAGAATGACTCGACCACGGCGTTGGTTTATGTCCTCTACAGTAACGATAGCGATAACTGTGTCGTCAATGTATACGGGGGCTCTAAATTTAATCTGTTGATCTAAATAAATGCAGCCTGGGCCTGGTAGCTGGGTCCCTAACACTGTAGAAATTAGCCCTGCACTTATCATACCGTGGGCAATGCGAGCCTTAAATGGTGTGTTAGCGGCATACTCTTGGTCTAAATGCACTGGGTTGGTGTCTCCAGTAATTGCAGCGAAGGCGTCAATGTCTTTTGCTGTAACCGTTTTTTCATAGCTTGATGTTATACCAATGCTTAAATCTTCTAAATAATACCCGTGTTGGTTAACCACATTTTTCTCCTTAAAAAGTTGTCTCATGAGTTCTTCGTGAAACCCGTGGGTCAGCATCATAGGCATTATTTCGCTTGGCTACAAATGTCAGGCTAAAATTAGGCCAAATTGACGCACAATTAGTCAAACTACACTTTAATTGAAAAGAGCCAACATCATGAGTGATTACCAAGCCCCCCTAGAAGACATGAATTTTGTGGTTAATCGCTTGCTTGATTTGCCTAACTTTGCTGCTGCTATAGGTAACGAAGATGCTAGTGAAGATTTGTTGCAGGCGGTGTTGTCAGAAGCAAATAAGTTAGCTAATCAGGTTTGGTCTCCCATTAATGCTAGTGGAGATAAGCAGGGCGTTAAATTGACGCAAGATGGTGTTAAATCAGCTGATGGATTTAAGGAAGCCTATAAAGCATATGCTGATGGCGGATGGAGTAGTTTGTACTTCGATGAGCAATATGGCGGCCAAGGTTTACCCTTTAGTTTTTCAATGCCAGTAGCAGAGATGATGAATGCGGCTAATATGTCCCTTGGCCTTTGTCCCATGCTGACCGCAGGTGCCATTGAAGCTATTTTTGCTCATGGCAGTCAGTCCTTAAAAGAGACTTATCTAGAGAAAATGATCAGTGGTGAATGGACTGGTACCATGAACCTTACTGAACCCCATGCAGGTACAGATTTAGCAGTAATCACTACCACAGCCACCCCCGATGGTGATTACTTTAGGATTAAAGGTCAGAAGATCTATATCACTTGGGGTGATCATGATATGACAGATAACATTATTCACCTTGTGTTAGCTAAACTACCTAATGCTCCAGAGGGGGTAAAAGGTATATCCTTGTTTCTAGTGCCTAAATTTCTTGTCAATGCAGACGGCAGTTTAGGAGAGCACAATGATGCCTATGCGATTAACGTAGAACACAAGTTAGGCATTCATGCCAGCCCAACGTGTGTCATGAGTTATGGTGATAATGGTGGTGCTATTGGTTATCTCATTGGCCAACCTCATCAAGGATTAGCAGCCATGTTCACAATGATGAACAACGAGCGCCTAGTAGTAGGCTTACAGGGCGTTGGCCTGTCTGATCGTGCTTATCAAGGAGCACTAAAATATGCCCGAGAGCGAGTACAGTGTGCGGCCCCAGGCACCAAGCAACGTGGTGCTATTATTCACCATCCAGATGTACGAAGAATGCTGATGACCATGCGCAGCCTCACAGAAGCAGGCAGAGCCATTACCTATATGACCGCAGCTCAAATTGATTTAAGCCACCAAGCATTAGATGAGGCTACAAGAGGGCTAGCCCTAAAGCGTGTAGGTTTACTCATCCCTATCGTTAAAGGTTGGTGTACTGAGGTAGCCCAAGAAGTCACATCGTTGGGTGTTCAGATACACGGTGGCATGGGTTTTATCGAGGAAACAGGTGCTGCACAGCACCTAAGAGACGCTCGAATACTTCCTATTTATGAGGGAACTACGGGTATCCAAGCGTTAGACTTAGTGGGTAGAAAGACCTTATTCGACCAAGGTGCGGCCATGGCTGAGCTAGTTCAACAAATGCGTGATGACCTTAACTTACATGGCCACGCTGTGAGCCAGCAGCATCGCCACAATATGTCTGAATCGATAGATGGCCTCGAATCTTGCTGTCAACTCTTACTTGAGCAGGCGCCAGGTGATGTGATGTTTGCAGGGTCCATCAGCTTCGATTTATTAATGTTGAGCGGTTATGTGTGTGGTGCATGGCAAATGATTTGTAGTGCTGGTTTAGTAGCTATGGAAGAAAATGAGAGTTTTAAAGCAAATAAGCTGGTGACTGTAGCTTATTACCTAGACCATATGTTGCCGCGTTTTGAGGCTCATCGTCGTTCAATTATTGCTGGCAGTGACAGTGTCATGGCCATAAGCTGTGATGATCTTTAAAGAATTATTAGTATGGATTAGCGCCCATCGTTTGACTAAACGTCTTTAAAGTATACTCAGCCTTAGTTGTTTAAATAAACTACATGAATACCCTACCAGTAATGTATTGGTTACTGGTGGTACATGGGCAGTAACATGAGTTTTTTTACCCTACAGTTTCTCAAACAGCTAAGGCAGTTTTGCAAAGAGTATTAGGTAGTAAACCATTCATATAACGACCTCTCTATGTTGTCATCAAGTTTTTCACCAAACAGCTCAAGATCATTTACCATAGCTACGGGGCTGGTGTTTTAATATAGCTCTAGCGCCCTCTGCAATCGATGAGCGCTGATGATGGAAGGTTACTGATGCCGGTAAAAAGAATACCTAATAAAACGTTTTACTGCTTCCTTTTTTGGGAAGCCACACTAACCAGTACTTAATGCCCATTCGCTCGAATACTAAATTCACATCGATGCGCGTTTAGTGCTATGCGTCAGTTAGTTTATTAGTCCTTGTAAGAATCTCAATTTGATGGCTTAAATGCATTCTTAGTCGTTGATATTATTGCCGAACCTTTAACCACTCTCCACCCTGGGCTTTGTGCTAGCAAAGTAAAAGTGCAAGTACAGGCGACAATGCAGCGTGTGGTGTTGTTGCCTAATCTTATTAACCGTTATCCCCACGAGTTCTCAGGTGGCCAGTGTCAGCGTATTGGTATTGCTCGAGCCCTTATCCTTAAACCCAAACTTGTGATCTGTGATGAGCCTGTATCGGCGTTAGATGCGTCTATTCAAGCACAAGTCATTAATTTGCTCAAAGAATTGCAGCAAGAAGTGGGCTTAGCTTTAGTACTTATCGCTCATGACTTAAGCGTAGCACGCCATATTAGTGACCGCGTATTGCTCATGTACCTTGGCAAAGCAGTAGAGCTGGCAGACGCTAAAGAGCTTTATACCAACCCCAAGCATCCTTACACCAAAGCATTAATGTCTGCGGTACCTATCCCAGACCCTAAGTTAGAACGCAATAAAACAATCCAGTTGTTGCATGGTGATTTACCGTCACCGATTAGCCCACCTAGTGGGTGTGTGTTTCGTACCCGCTGTCCTGAAGTGCAGGCACGCTGTGCCGACAAGTGTCCAACCCTTGAACCCGTTAATGGTAAGTACCACCAGGTATCATGCCATTTGATTTGATTTTTATAATGATATGACAGGTGAAACAGGTGAGCGCATTGGATTTGCCCATGGACGGTTTTTTTTACAACGGGGAGTTATTACTAAAGCTATTACTAAAGCTATTACTAAAGCGATTCGATCTAAAGAGCCTTATCTAACTCTGGTACGGCTTCAAACAAGTCTGCAACTAAACCGTAGTCGGATACCTGAAATATAGGGGCTTCTGAGTCTTTGTTGATGGCAACAATGGTCTTAGAATCTTTCATTCCAGCCAAGTGTTGAATGGCACCAGAGATACCCACTGCGATATATAAGTCTGGCGCAATCACCTTACCAGTTTGACCCACTTGGTATTCGTTAGGCACAAAACCTGCGTCGACAGCAGCGCGTGATGCACCCACGGCAGCGCCAAGCTTGTCAGCCACACTTTCCAACATGTGGAAGTTTTCACCATTTTGCATACCACGGCCACCAGAGATAACGATGGCAGCAGAGGTCAGTTCTACTCGCTCTGAATCTGAGGAAGATAGACCAAGAAAACGAGAAAGACCAGAGTCTGCCAAAGTCTCTATAGTTTCAACAGCAGCAGAACCACCAGTAGCGGCAGCAGGGTCAAACTTAGTAGTACGTACAGTGATTAGTTTAATTTTGTCACTCGATTGTACTTTAGCCATGGCGTTACCCGCATAAACTGGACGTACAAACGTGTCTGCAGAGATCACTTCACTAATTTCGGAGATCTGACTCATATCTAGCAATGCTGCTGCGCGAGGCATGAAGTTTTTGCCAAAAGTAGTAGCAGCCGTCAGTACATGGCTATAATTACCAGCAATTGAAACGACTAGATTAGCAATGTTTTCTGCCAACTGGCCTTCTAGGCTAGGGTCGTCTGCAAGTAAAACACGGTTAACACCAAAAACTTGGGTGGCTTCTTGTGCAGCTGCACTGCATCCGTTGCCAGCAATAAGTAGGTCAATGTCGCCACCAATTTGGTGGGCAGCTGTCACTGTGTTTAAGGTAGCGCCAACTAAACTGGCGTTATCATGTTCTGCAATCACTAAAATGCTCATAATGGCTCCTTAAATAACCTTAGCTTCGTTACGTAGTTTATCAACCAGTTCGGCAACACTTTCAACCATTACACCAGCTGCCCGGGCAGGTGGCTCCATCACTTCAATGGTGGTCATGCGGTTAGCCGTATCTAAACCTAAATCGGCCAAGTTGATCTTTTCAAGTGGCTTGCGTTTGGCTTTCATTACATTAGGTAAAGAAGCGTATCGTGGCACATTCAAACGAAGGTCTGCAGAAATTACGGCAGGCATATTAACATTGATCGTTTCTAAACCAGAGTCTACTTCCCGAGTCACTAGAGCAGTACCATCAACTAGCTCTAAGTTCGAAGCAAAGGTGGCTTGTGGCCAGTCTAATAACGCAGACAACATCTGGCCAGTTTGGTTACAGTCATCATCGATAGATTGTTTGCCAACCAACACTAAGCCTGGGCTCTCTTTTTCAACGATAGCCTTAAATACTTTAGCGATCGCTAGCGGTTCCAAAACTTCTTCAGTGAGAACTAAAATAGCGCGGTCTGCTCCTAACGCTAGAGCATTGCGTAGGGTTTCTTCAGATTTCGCTACGCCGATTGATAGTGCCACAACCTCTTCAATACTGCCTGCTTCACGCAGCCGAATAGCTTCTTCTACAGCATTTTCGCAAAACGGATTCATGGTCATCTTGGCATTGGTTAGGTCGATCCCTGATTTGTCTGCCTTAACACGGGCCTTGACCTGAGGGTCTAGTACGCGTTTTACGCCAACTAAAACTTTCATGGGCATGATCTCACTTAAATATATAAAGATAGTGCCAGCTTCGCTAACACCAATAAAAGCAGGCAGTTTAAACCTGCGTACCAAGAAGTCAACGCTACTGACTGTAAAACTTTACTTGGCATAAAAGTGTGGCCCAAGACAAGTGAATGCTTGGACCTCATTAGCATCCTAAAATGCTATGTAAGTTGCTGGTTATTATTACGGTAACTGATTAAGCGCGCAATTTAACGTTTGCAGAGTCGAAAGGTGACTCTTCAACCACAGTCGCTTTGTACATCTCGCCTAAGATTTCAATCTCAAGCTCAGTACCCACTTCCTCTAAACCAGCTTTTACCATGCCAAGGGCAAGGGACTTGCCTACACGCCAACCATAACCACCAGAAGTTGTGCGGCCAACTAATGCCCCATCTTTATAGATTGCTTCTGATCCGCGTGCGTCTGCATCTGTTACACCATGAACTTCGATAGTAGCAAAGGCATTTTGTGCACCACGCTTTTCCCAAGCAGTCAGTGCTTCTTTACCAATGAAATCGCCTTCTTTGTCTAAGCGCACAAAGCGACTGAGGGCAGACTCCATTGCAGAATATTCAATAGACATTTCACGTGGGATCAAACGGTAAGATTTCTCTAACCGCATACAGTCCATAGCACGAATACCAAATGGCTTAATATCAAACTCAGCACCAGCTTTCATCACTTCATCAAAAATGTAGTTTTGCATTTCAATTGGGTGATGTAGTTCCCAACCTAGTTCACCTACAAAGTTAACGCGCAGAGCTTCTGCTGTAGCGTAACCAACGTTGATCTTTTTACCTGTTAACCACTTGAAACTCTCGTTAGATAAGTCTGCGTCAGTAATTTTTTGCAATACATCACGTGCTCTAGGCCCAGCCAATACCAGTACGCCAGTGTTAGTAGTAACTCGTTGCACGTCTACACTGCCATCGCGTGGCTTAAGCTTGAATAGGTAATCGTGGTCGTGGGTTTCAAATGCACCAGCAGATACAAGGTAGTAGCTTTGTGGGCCAGTCTTGTAAACTGTGTATTCAGAACGTACGCCACCGGCTTTAGTTAGCATGTGTACCAACGAAATTCGGCCAATGGTTTTAGGCATCTTGTTAGCAAAAATGTACTCCAACCATGCTTCTGCACCTGGACCTTTAACAATGGCTTTAGCGAAAGCAGACATGTCTAGCAAGCCTACTTTTTCTGTTACATGCTTACATTCGTTGCCTACAAAATCATGGTAGTTAGAACGACGGAATGAATTCTTTTCTACAATCGGGCCGCCATCAAGTGGCTCAGAGAAGTTTTGGTTCCACAATACTTTGTCTACATCATCGGTAGTCAATTCTTCTGCGGTTAAGGCGTAATCTTTAGTTGGCATAAACCAGTTAGGACGCTCCCATCCATAAACACTACCAAATACCGCACCCAATGCTTTCATACGATCATAGCAAGGAGTAGTCTTCAAAGGACGGGCAGCTTCGCGCTCTTCGTCTGGGTAGTGGGTAGTAAATACGTTAGCGTAAGCTTCTTCGTTCTTTTCTTTAAGGTAGCCACGGGTGGCGTAAGGGCCAAAACGACGTGGATCTACACCCATCATGTCTACCGTAGGTTCCCCGTCGATCATCCATTCAGCTAACTGCCAACCAGCACCGCCAGCAGCGGTAATACCGAAGGAGTGGCCTTCGTTAAGCCAGAAGTTCTTAAGGCCAGGAGCAGGCCCTACTATTGGGTTGCCATCTGGCGTGTATGCAATGGCACCGTTGTACACTTCCTTAACACCAACTTCGGCAAAGGCAGGTACACGGTTCATACAGAATTCAATGTGAGGCATTAACCGATCCAACTCTTCGTTGAATAGTTCGTATTCACAATCGTCTGCTGGGCCATCAACATAAACGCAAGGTGCATGTTTCTCGTATGGGCCTAACAACAAGCCGCCTTGTTCTTCACGTAGGTAGTAGCCACCGTCTGACTCGCGTAATACGCCCATCTCAGGCAAACCTTGCTTCTTCCGTTCTACAATCGCTGGATGCGGTTCAGTTACAATGAACTGATGCTCTACAGGGATTACAGGGATGTCTAGGCCAACCATTTCGCCAGTTTTACGGGCAAAACTACCAGTACAAGACACAACATGCTCGCAAGCGATATCACCTTTATCAGTCTTAACGATCCAAGTGTTGTCAACTTGCTGTTCAATAGCTGTTACCGAAGTATAGCGGTAAATCTCAGCGCCCATGTCGCGGGCACCTTTACAAAGGGCTTGAGTTAGGTCTGCTGGTTGAATATAACCATCATCTGGATGTTGAATAGCACCAAGTAAACCTTCTGTATTGCAAAGTGGCCAAACTTCTTTCACTTGTTCAGGAGTTAGGAAGTTAGTCTTTACGCCTACAGTTTTAGCAACACCAGCGTAATATTTATATTCGTCCATGCGGTTTTCGCAGTTGGCCAAACGGATGTTAGACACCACAGAGAAACCTACACTCATGCCAGTTTCTTTTTCTAAGTCATGGTAAAAATCAACAGAGTACTGATGTAATTTGCCTACCGAGTAACTCATGTTGAAAAGCGGAAGCAAACCAGCTGCGTGCCATGTAGAACCAGACGTAAGTTCTTTTCGTTCGACCAAAACTACGTCAGTCCAACCTTTTTTGGCCAAATGGTACAACGTACCAGCGCCGACAACACCACCGCCGATAACGACGACTTTAGCAGATGATTTCATGTGTGCTTGCTCCCGAAGAAAGGGTAAATAGCTCAATGTGCACGATTGCCACTGAGCGAAAAATAACGAGGAAATTTTACCGATGGGAATTGGGGCTAACTTGTCAAAAAGCGACTAACACTGACGAAACAAGAGACCCCTTACAAGTGATGGATCGGTTCTGTTAAAAAGAACAGCTGCTTTTGCCGCGTTTTGACAAATACTGTTGATGATAATCTTCTGCTATGTAGTAATGGCTCGCAGCTTCGATAATAGTGACAATCGGTGCCCTAAATGAGCCACTATCAGTCAGTTTTTGACTCATATCAATGGCATTTTGTTGTTGATTTTGGGTATGAAAAAACACTACTGAACGATATTGGGTGCCAAAATCTGGACCTTGTTGGTTAGGTGTTGTTGGGTTGTGGTTTTGCCAAAATATTTGTAACAGTTGTGAGTAGTCAATAACATTATCGTCAAAGGTGATTTGCACCACTTCAGCATGGCCTGTATCGCCCTTGCAAATAGCGTTGTAATCAACGTCTTTGGTGTGCCCTCCCATATAACCTACAGAGGTGGATTTAACGCCTTGTTGTGCAGCAAATAAAGCCTCTACACCCCAAAAGCAGCCTGCGCCAAATGTGGCTAATTGTTCCATGTAATTACCCTAATCAATGACTTTATCAACAGTACTTTAACGATGCTAAGTGATCGAAGCAAGATAATTTAAAATTGGTCGTTGTAGAGTTAGATTTGTTTGCTAAAAGTAAATATATCCAGGCAATGTAAAAGCGAAAAACAATATAAATTGTTTGCGGTCGGGTTTACGGTTGTATAGTAACGCTTGGGGCTAACGCAGGCGTAATTGGCTGTGTATAATAGTGCTTTCATTTGTAACAGTAGACTTAAAAGAATGCAAGCTATACAACGGGTGCTCACAGGCATTACCACCACCGGAACTCCTCATCTAGGTAACTACCTAGGCGCCCTTAAACCAGCGGTGGCAGCTAGCCAACAAGCGAGTACCGATAGTTTTTATTTTTTGGCTGACTACCATGCACTCATTAAATGCCAAGATCCGCAAACAGTTCATCGTTCGGGTCGTGAAATTGCTGCCATTTGGTTAGCGCTAGGTTTAGACACTGACAAAGCCACCTTCTATCGTCAGTCAGATATTCCAGAAATCCCACAACTTGCGTGGTTTTTAACCTGTATGACCGCGAAGGGCATGATGAATCGGTCCCACGCTTACAAAGCCTCCGTAGATGACAACCAACGCCAATCTAATGCCGACCTAGATCAAGGTATCAGTATGGGTTTGTATAGCTATCCTATTCTTATGGCTGCAGATATTTTGATGTTTAATGCCCATAAGATCCCTGTGGGCAAAGATCAAATTCAGCACATTGAAATGTGCCGCGACATTGCCATGCGTTTTAACCACACTTACGGTGAGCACTTTGTGTTGCCAAAAGCGATGGTTGATGAAGGTGACGCAAAAGTTTTGTCAGGTCTTGATGGCCGAAAAATGAGCAAAAGTTACGGTAATATTATTCCTTTATTCGCCCCTACTGACGAATTGCGAAACCTGATTGCGCAGATCACCACTAATAGCTTGCAGCCTGGTGAAGTGAAAGACCCAGATACTTGCACTTTGTTTGAAATTTATAGTGCTTTTGCAACCCATGAGGAGACCTTATTGATGCGCCAAGCCTATGCCAATGGTATCGGTTGGGGGGATATGAAAGGCCAGTTGTTTGAGTATTTAAACGATTATTTAAGTCCAGCTCGTAAGCGTTACGAGGAAATTATCACCGACCCGGTTTACATAGAGTCTGAATTACAAAAAGGAGCTTCTAAAGCACGGGCCCACAGTGAACCCTTTATGCAGCGTTTACGTTCTGCTGTGGGCATTATGTCTTTGGTTAGCGATATGGGCGCTAAAAGTGCCGGCGGTAAAGTAAAAAAAGAACTCTCCCAAGAAGAACAGGTTAAAGTTGATGCTGGTAAAGCTAAAGCAATGGCAATTGCCAAGCAACGAGCTGAACACGATACTCAGCAGCTGAAGATGCGGGTGGATGAGTTGATCAATACGATTAATGCCAGTAGCGACCCTAAAGGTGCTGGTGAAGCAGCCCTGTTAGACTTGAGAACACAAGCTGACAGTGCAAAAAAGAAAGCCAAAAAAAACCTGCAACAAATTGTTGGATTACTTGAGCAGCGGTTAACCAGTTAGTTAAGTTAAGGAGCCCCCTTTGGCCAAGCATATCGTTATTGTGGAAGATGACCCAGATCAGCGTGACAACTACCAATTTGCGTTAGAGCAGCGTGGTTATCATGTCACTGCTTATGCTGGCAAAGACCAGGCTGAAGTGGGCTTAAAGCAGCAACGTCCAGATTTGGTGATACTTGACATTATTATGGATGACAATATCGATGCAGGCTTTCAGTTATGTGCCGCCTTGCTTAAAATTCACCCAGAATTACCTGTGTTGTTTCTGACCGAAAGGGTGGGCGAGATTGATCGCATTTTGGGCTTACGCATGGGTGCGTGGGATTATCAACCAAAACCTGTATCGTTAGATTTTCTTGCTGAAAAAGTGGCCACTCTCATCCGTTTAAGTGACATTAGAGTAGTCGCTACAGAAACAGATAACCAAAGTATTCGAGATGTAGGGCATTTGCAACTACTTGAAGAAAGTCGCCAAGCCAAGTGGCGTGATCAAGAAATATCAGGCCTTACGTTAACAGAGTTTCGCATGATAGACGCCCTTACTCGTAGGCCAGGTCATATACTAACCTATGATATTTTGGCTCAGGCCACTCACCAACATTATGTGTCCAATAACACTATTAGCACCCACATTCGTAACATCAAACGTAAAATAAAAAAGATAGATGCCCAATTTGATGCCATCAAATCAGAATATGGTATGGGTTATCGTTGGTCTAGTCGTTAATGGCTTTTATTACTAGGCGCCTACGGTTTCGATTTAATACCCAGGTTTTAGTGTTTGCTTTGGTGTTGATCAGTATTCCGTGGCTGTCCTATCGTTTTGTTGCAGAAACCCGAGTATTTATGATTGAGGGGCAAACTCAAGCTCAAGAACAGCTAGCCCGTGGTGTTGTGACTTTATTTCAAGGGCGCGATGATCTGTTGGCTGAGTTGCCTTATTTGGATAGCCAGCAGGTCGTTTTTAGCCACCCTTTAATAGGCCAAGCTAAAGTGGACGGCTATACTAGTGAGTGGTTAGATTTCCAACTTTTTGCTAACCATTTTGGTGCGGGTGATGATAGCGAAGATGGTTACAGTTTATTGCTAGGTGAAAAAGATGATCGTATTTTTGGCCTTGTGCGTATCCAAGATGATAAAACAGTACTAAGAACTACAGGCACACCTAAATTAGATTTAAGTGATCATTTACGACTCACCTTACCAGACCGAAATGGTAATGAAAGACGCCTGGTGATGGTGGCTACCAAAGCCGGTGTGATGGAAGTGTGGTACGTTAAAGAAGACTGGGCTACGCCGCAATATCGCAGCCCCTCTTCATCCTTTATTATTCAAGCAATAATGCGGCCATTGGTGGATGGTTATTTGGTTGAATTTGCGTTGCCAAAATATTTCCTGAATCAACGCCAAGAATTTGGTTTAGCCGTAGCTGATGTTGATAACGACGATGGCACCATGCGCCATTTAAAAACCTTAGTTGGTGCTGATACTACGGTCGAAAGCCACTTTAATTTATTAGCCATGCGAGCACCCGAAGCTAATAAAATCTTATCCAGTTTAAGTCGTTCAGACTCACAAATTGTTATCTATGATAATAATTTACAAGTGCGTGCTAGCGTAGGGCAAGTGAGCCCTCCTAAGTCTGAAAAAATTAATCCACAAGATGCTTTTGAGCGTATTCAAAGTTGGCTTAATCGAGGGTTGGATTGGTTTATTGCTATTCCAGACTATCTAAACCCAGTCCAGGCAGCCAGCCAAGAACGAGATTTACTTAACCGGGCCTTGGATAAAAAGTTTGCTAGTGGCCGCTGGCATAAAGGGCCTACTGAGCAAGTTTTTGCTGTTGCAGCACCCATTGTAGACCAAGAAGGTGAGCTTCTAGGAGTGGTGCTTATCAAACAATCTACTGCCCAAATACTAGGTCTGCAGAGGCAGGCAATGGAAAACATTGCCTTATTAAGTCTATCCACTATGCTGGTTATTTTGCTGGTATTGTTGTTATTTTCATGGCGTCAAGCTATGAGAATAAGGCGTTTGGGTAAGGAAGCTCAGCAAATCGTGGATCCAGATGGTAGGCTAAGGACTGATCGTTTGTATAATGAAATACGGGCTGGTGATGAAATTGGTGATCTAGCTCGAAGTTTTTCTGGCGTTGTTGCTAGGCTTCACGAACATCAAGAATTTATGAGCACCATGCCTCGCACCTTACGCCATGAAGTAAATAACCCCCTCAATGCAGCCATGACTTCTTTAGAAAATATGCAAATGAATGGGGTCGCGCAAGGTCAACAACGCTATATTGATAGTGCTCAAAGGGGTTTGGTTAAAATTAGTGCGATCGTTGAAAAGCTAGCAGACGCTGCAAATTTGGAAGCGGCTTTGCATGAGGATGAACTAGAGCCGTTAGATTTGTTGGATTTATTACAGACCTACGTACATCACCAAAATCCTAGCACCCCAGGTGGGCTCGCAGACGTGGTTTTTGAGGCAGATCAGCAGTTGGTTTATGTAGCTGGTGTAGATTACCGCATTGAGCAGTTGCTCGATAAGTTGCTCGACAATGCGAGGGATTTTCGCACAGAGGGTAGTTTGATTACAGTGCGTTTGTATCAACAAGAATATGACTGTTATCTGGAAGTGGAAAATAATGGTGCAAACATCCCGCAGGAACTTATCGTGGGCATGTTTAATTCGATGGTTTCAGCTCGAGCCGCCGGTGCTGGGCATGCTCATTTTGGTCTGGGATTATATATTGTACGATTAATTAGCCAATTTCATGGTGGCAGTGTTTCGGCCCATAACTTGAACCAACCCGAAGGCGTTATGTTCAGGGTTCAGCTGCCCATATTGTTGGTATAGATCAATGCAAAAAAGTACAAAAACATCTATCTTTGCCAATTGTTTAATTGTGTTAGTTAAAGGGTACCAGTACTTGCTAAGCCCTTTACTAGGTAGTAACTGTCGTTATCATCCTACCTGTTCTAGCTACACCATCGAGGCTATTAAACTGCATGGTGCTGGTAAGGGTCTTGTGATGGGTATATGGCGTATTGTGCGTTGTAACCCTTACTCTAAAGGCGGTTACGAACCCGTTCCCGGTAGTAACGAGCATGCCCAATTGTATGCTCAAAAAGCACCAAGAAGCTGATTGATTTTTATCTCAATCACTGGCTTTTTAGGCTAGCGATGCCCGGTAATATTAGACCCACCGTGTTACTAGTAGCTTAAAACAAGGCACCGCGGACCAAGAGTTAGAGTTAGATTAATCTAACCCAGCGAATGGGAACTCGTCATCCTCTGCTTGCCAGCCACCGAGTTGTTTCCAACGGTTAACAATATTGCAAAATAGTTCTGCAGTCTTCTCCGCATCATAACGCGCACTGTGTGCATCTTCGTTGCTAAAACGAATGTCAGCCGCTGCACAAGCCTTGGCTAATACGGTTTGACCATAGGCCAAGCCTGCCAATGTGGCCGTATCAAAACAAGAGAAAGGATGAAAAGGGTTGCGCTTTTGTTGACAACGATGAACTGCCGCATTGATAAAATTCAAATCGAATGCAGCGTTATGGCCCACTAAAATAGCGCGCTTACATCCGTTGGCCTTCATGGCTTTGCGAATGGGTTTAAATAGCTGGTCCAAGGCCTCGTGTTCACTAATAGCTCCACGTTCTGGGTCTGACGGGTCTATGCCAGTAAATTCCAGAGCAGCAGCTTCTAGGTTAGCGCCTTCAAAAGGTTCAATGTGGCAATCTATGGTTTCTTTAGGATAGAGCAAACCATCTTCATCCATATCTATAATCACAGCTGCAGCTTCAAGAAGGGCGTCTGTATGGCTATTAAAACCAGCGGTTTCTACATCAATAATAATAGGCAAATAACCTCGGAAACGATCTTTAATCACGCGCTTATGCCTCCATTTTCCAGTTAAGGGTTTCGCCCGCAGCTAAGGGGATAATGACGTCACCGCCAAAGCTTAAGCTAGCAGGGACTTGCCAGCTACGTCTAGTTAAGGTGATGGTCTCACTATTGCGGGCTAAACCATAAAAATCAGGACCATTTAGGCTAGCAAAAGCTTCTAGTTTATCTAGCGCGTCAAAAGACTCAAAGGCTTGGGCATAGAGTTCTATGGCAGCTGGAGATGAGTAGCAGCCTGCACAGCCACATGCGCTCTCTTTGGCACCTTGGGCGTGAGGTGCGGAGTCTGTGCCTAAAAAGAACTTCTTGCTGCCATTAGATACAGCAGCCTGTAGCGCTTGCTGATGAGTGCTTCTCTTCAATACAGGTAAACAATACAAATGGGGTTTGACGCCGCCCACTAATAAATCATTGCGGTTGTACAATAAGTGTTGTGGGGTGATGGTAGCGGCCACTAAATCACTGGCATCAGTGACAAATTGTGCTGCCTCACTAGTGGTAATGTGTTCAAAAATACATTTTAAATTTGGAAAGCGCTGCAATAAAGGGCCTAAATGTTGGTCAATAAAGCCTTTTTCGCGATCAAAAATATCCACATGGGAGTGTGTTACTTCACCATGAACAAGTAGCGGCATACCGAGCTCTGCAAGCTTTTCTATAACTGGGTAGATGTTTTCAATGTTGGTAACACCTGCGGCAGAATTAGTAGTGGCACCGGCTGGATAGAGCTTAACAGCTTTAACAATACCAGAATCAAAGGCTCGTTGAATCTCCTGCGCGCTAGTTTGGTCAGTTAAGTAAAGCGTCATTAATGACGTTAACGAGCTTTTTTGAGCATCTAGCCGTGCCTTATAGGCTATGGCCATAGCAGTATCTATTACAGGAGGAGACAGGTTAGGCATAATCATGGCGCGGCTAAACTGCGCGGCTGTGTCAGCGACGGTGCGGGCAAGCACAGCGCCATCACGAAGATGTAAGTGCCAATCGTCAGGGCGGATAATAGTTAATGACTGCATGGTTATTTCTGAAGTCCAATGGCTTGGTGGTTGGATCAAACAATTGTCTTCATTTTATCAGGAGTAGGGTGAATAAAATACTCACAATCGTCTAATTTTTACGCGCTAGTGCTGTGCTGGTAGAAGCATCCATGTATACTTTATTGGCACTTTATTGCCTTAAGTTGGCATAAGACTCATTATTTTTTGTTACAGGGATTTCACTGCTATGGCAGACATCAAGAAAGTAGTATTAGCCTATTCTGGCGGCCTAGACACTTCAGTTATCGTCAAATGGTTACAAGAAACCTATCACTGTGAGGTTGTAACCTTTACTGCTGACCTAGGTCAGGGTGAAGAAGTTGAGCCTGCTCGTGCAAAAGCAGAGGCCTTAGGCGTTAAAGAAATATACATTGAAGACTTACGAGAAGAGTTTGTACGAGACTTTGTATTCCCAATGTTTAGAGCTAATGCTGTGTATGAAGGCGAATACCTTTTAGGCACTTCTATTGCACGTCCGTTAATTGCTAAACGTTTAATAGAAATTGCTAACTTAACCGGGGCTGATGCAATTTCCCATGGTGCAACTGGCAAGGGTAATGACCAGGTGCGTTTTGAGTTGGGTGCGTATGCGCTTAAACCAGGTGTAGAGGTAATCGCTCCATGGCGTGAGTGGGATTTAACCTCTCGTGAAAGTCTAATGGATTACTGCGAAAAGCACGCTATCCCGGTAGACTTTAAAAACAAGAAGAGCTCGCCTTATTCTATGGACGCTAACTTACTCCATATTTCTTATGAAAGCGGCATGTTAGAGGATCCTTGGCATCCCTCTGAAGAAGATATGTGGCGTTGGACAGTGTCTCCCGAAGCTGCTCCGGATGAAGCTACTTATATTGAGTTAGATTACCAAAAAGGCGATATCGTTGCTATTAATGGCGAAACTATGAGCCCTGCAACTGTTTTAACGCAGCTTAATCGTATAGCTGGAGCCAATGGTATCGGCCGCTTAGATATCGTTGAAAACCGCTATGTGGGAATGAAAGCCCGTGGCTGTTATGAAACCCCGGGTGGTACTGTTATGCTTAAGGCACATCGTGCCATAGAGTCTATTACCATGGACCGTGAAGCTGCTCACCTTAAAGATGAAATTATGCCACGTTATGCTAAGTTGGTTTATAACGGCTATTGGTGGTCTGAAGAGCGTCAAATGTTACAAGCATTGATCAACCGTTCTCAAGAATACGTCAATGGTACCGTTAAACTAAAGCTCTACAAAGGCAATGTCGATGTAGTGGGCCGCAAGTCTGATGACAGTCTGTTTGATGCTGCAATGGCTACTATGGAAGATGATGCAGGCGCATACAATCAGCAGGATGCAGCTGGTTTTATTAAGTTGAACGCACTGCGCATGCGTATTGAAGCTAGCAAAGGCCGTAATTTACTTAAGTAACTGTTTAACGGCTCTTAAAATAATAAAAAAACCAGGCAATTGCCTGGTTTTTTATGACTTAGACATCAATAAATAAAATATCCATTATTTATCCATTATTGATTCAATGTTTATCCATCTTACAAGTCCTTAATAGTCCTTGATGATAACGAGGAGCTACCAATGCAGTGTTTTATACCATTTTCTGAGGAAGTTTTAGAGCAGCACCCTGAGCTACTAGCCGGTGGTCTTGTGCCATTCCGTGAAGAATATTTACATTACACTATGGAATTTGAGATTGTGTCACCAGATCAAGCAAAGAATTTGGCGCCAACAGATTGCTCATTTAAAGAAAGCAGTAAGCAAAAGGTTCAAGCCATATAAATTGTGAACTTTTAACCTAAGCGTTGGTCTTAGTTGTACATCGAGTAAAAACCAGTGCCCTATACAGGTAACCGCTTCCCCTTCAGTTAAGTTGTACAGGGCATTTTTTTCGATCTTTTTTTGACGCCGATCTCAAAAAAGCAAGCAACAGCGCCAGCAATTATCGAACTGGGCGTTTTGCTGGGCCCTTGCCGCGGCCAGTACTTGTTTTGTCCCAAGGGCTGTTAGAAGATGACTTGGTTGCTAAGTTGCTATCAGTGTTTGATGTGGGCCTAGGTGCTCTTCTTTGGTTACCATTAGCTAGCGGCGACTTAACCTTTGGTTTGCGGTGATTAGGCGCATTTTGAGTGACGTCCTCATTTCTGAGTTTTGGCTTCTTTGGCTTTTTATTACTGGGTGGCCGAATATCACGTGACTCAGGTACGGCATGGCTTGGTTCATAGCCGGCAATATACTCACGCTCAATATGCTTCTGAATCAAGTACTCAATGGATTCTAAATATTCAATCTCATCGGCGCTAACAAGAGAAATAGCCTCACCAGTTTGGCTGGCACGGCCAGTTCTGCCAATACGGTGAACATAATCTTCAGCAATGTTAGGTAGATCGTAGTTAACAACCTGTGGTAGCTGCTCAATGTCTAAACCGCGTGCTGCAATATCAGTGGCAACTAGTACTTTCACTTCACCAGCTTTAAACTGTGCTAAAGCACGGGTGCGGGCGCCTTGGCTTTTATTGCCATGAATAGCATCGGCACTTATGCCGCCGCCCACAAGCCACTTCGCTAATTTGTTACAGCCGTGTTTGGTGCGGCAAAATACTAGTACTTGAGTCCATTTGTTGGTCACAATGAGTTCTTGAAGAAGTGCCGGCTTTTGTTTTTTATCTACCGGACACATCCATTGTTTTACGCTGGCAGCAGTAGTGTTGGCTGGACTCACACTAATTTCTTCTGGGTTGTTCATCAAACCCTTAGCAAGGCTGCGGATATCATCGGCAAAGGTCGCCGAGAACATGAGATTTTGGCGTTTTTTAGGCAAAAACGACATAATTTTCTTTAAGTCGTTTATAAAGCCCATATCTAGCATGCGGTCAGCTTCGTCAAGGATGAGCACTTCCAAGTGATCGAATCTAACAGCTTTTTGGTTGTATAGGTCCAATAAGCGGCCAGGTGTCGCCACAAGTACATCTGCACCGCGACGTAAGCGCATCATTTGTGGGTTAATTTTAACGCCACCAAATACTACAGCACACGTTAATGGTAAGTCTGAGCCATAGGTCGACACACTTTGTGCCACTTGCGCTGCTAATTCACGAGTTGGTGTTAATACCAACGCGCGTACCTGATTTGCTTGTGCACGCTGTCCGGGAGCAAGGTTTTGTAATAACGGCAAAGTGAATGCAGCAGTTTTGCCAGTGCCGGTTTGAGCAGCTGCCATCACGTCTTTACCAGCCAAAATAGCGGGTATAGCTTTCTCTTGAATTGGGCTTGGAACGGTATAACCTTTGCTCTCTATGGCAGTTAATAGGCGTGACTCAAGACCAAGTTCGGAAAATGACATGGGGTATCTCTGTAATAGGTGTTTTATGGCGCTGGAGCATACAGTAAATGGCGTAAAAACACCATTTAAAGCACATGTTTTGGCCTGCTTATACAATTGCATAATGGGCAACTTAAGCCCGTTGAGTTACACTTGTAGGGATAGTAATTAACCCTATGTGATACTTTCTAAAAATGCCAAAAGAACAGTTTCTGATTGCACCCACAGAACAATTTTTGCACTTTCTCAATGACCTTGAGAAAAGCGGATTTCGCGGTGAAATCGCCCCTCATCAAGCAGATCGGCTAATAGCCTCTACCGACAATAGTGTCTATCAGCTGCTACCTCAAGGTGTACTTTATCCAAAACATGAAGAAGACCTTAAAGCTATTTTTACACTTGCTGCCCAAGCGCAATTCAATGATGTTTATTTCGCCCCCCGTGGTGGTGGTACTGGAACCAATGGTCAGTCATTAACAGACGGGCTAGTGATCGACTGTTCTCGATATTTAACTAATATCCTTGAAATTGATTTAGACGCAGGTTGGGTTAAGGTACAAGCTGGTGTTGTTCGTGACCAACTCAATGATTACCTGCGGCCATTTGGGGTGTTTTTTGCACCCACACTCTCCACTAGTAATAGAGCTACCCTTGGGGGTATGGCTAATACCGATGCCTGTGGCCAAGGTTCTCGTATTTATGGTCGTACCAGTAACCATGTGCTCGCGTTAAATCTTGTTTTGGCTACTGGCAAGCAAATAACCACTGAAGCGATATCGAGTGAGGCCTTAGACTTAAAAATTGCCGCTGGCGGGGAAGTGTCTCAATTGTACCAACAAGTCAGTGATTTGGTGACACAGAAACAGGCTGCTATTAACGCGCGCTTTCCTAAGCTCAATCGTTTTATGACAGGCTATAATTTGGCCCATCTATATAACGATGATGGTTTTGATTTAAGTAAGCTCATTTGTGGTTCCGAAGGCACTTTGGCTTTGGTATCAGAATTAACACTTAAACTAACCCCTATTCCTCTTGCAAAAGAGTTGCTGGTATTACGTTACCACTCTTTTGACGCTGCTCTACGTGATGCTAATTTATTAGTAAAGCAAAATCCAGATGCGATAGAAACAATTGATGACACTATTCTTAATCTAGCCAAAACAGACATCATTTGGCCCCTAGTGGCTAAATATTTAGATAAGGATAAGGACAAAGGTGAAGGCGAAGATAGAAAAAGTTATGACACGTTAGCGGCTATTAACCTAGTTGAGTTTGGCGGTATGGATGGCCTGGTACTGGCTGCTAAAGTAGATGCAATCTGCTTTGACCTTGAGACTAATGAAGCCAGTTATGAAAGAGTGACTACCCCACAAGACATGGCTAACTTTTGGGAATTGCGCAAAAAAGGCGTTGGTTTATTAGGTAATCTTGCCGGTTTAAGACGCCCTATCTCATTTGTTGAAGACACTGCAGTACCGCCAGAGCAATTGGCTGACTATATCTTAGAATTTAGAAGTTTACTTGATAAAATGGGAGTGTCCTACGGCATGTTTGGTCATGTAGACGCAGGCTGCCTGCATGTAAGGCCAGCGCTTAATATGCGTGATCCCAATGATGCATTAAAAATAAGGGTGATTTCAGATGCCGTGCAGGCGTTGGTACAAAAGTACAAAGGGGTGATGTGGGGCGAACACGGTAAGGGTTTTCGAAGTGAATACACCGAAGAAACCATAGGCCCAGAGCTTTATCACGACATGCGTCAGATAAAAACATGGTTTGATCCCCATGACCAGCTTAATCCTGGCAAAATATGCCGTCCTTTAGCGTCTAGCAAAGAGCTGGTGAAGGTAGATGATGCTCGTACTCGTGGTGGGCAAGATCGTCAAATAGGTGAACCCATCGTTGCACAGTGGCAGCCTGTTGTGTCTTGTAATGGCAATGGGGCGTGCTTCAACTATCAGCCAGAGTCGGCTATGTGCCCTTCATATAAAGCGACTAAAGACCGCGTTCAGTCGCCTAAGGGTAGGGCAAGCTTATTACGTGAATGGTTGCGGCAACAATCTCAAGGCGGTGCAGACACCGAATTAGAACATCAGGTTTACCAATCTCTGCAAACCTGTTTAGCCTGTAAGGCCTGTACCACGGCGTGTCCCATTAAAGTAGACATACCCACTTATCGCAGCCGTTTTTTACAACACTATTATATAAATAACCCCAGACCGTTGGGGGATTATGCGGTAGCGCTGGTAGAACACTTCGGACTTTATGCCAGTAAAGCAGCATGGCTAACTAATACATTAACCCATTTACGACCATCTGCATGGCTTACTAAAAAATTGTTTGGCATGGTTAATATGCCCCGAGTTCATAGCTATAATATACGCCAGCTGACATGTATCGATGGCGTTGAAGTCTGGCATAGCAGTAAGTTTTCCAGTTTATCAAAGTTAGAAAAACAGCAGCATCCTATAATAGTGCAGGACGTATTTAGTAGTTGTTTTGATTTACCACAAATGAAACAGATTGTAAGTTGTCTGGTAAATATGGGGTTTAAACCGTTGGTGATGCCATTGATGCCCTCAGGTAAACCACTTTATGTGAAAGGCTTTTTACCCAACTTTGAGCGCCAATCTGGTAAGGTGGTAAAGCGGTTAAAAGTAGCAAGTGAACAAGGGTTCGAGTTGGTTGCAGTGGATCCCAGCGTGGGCCTCACTTACCGTGACGAATATTTCCAAACATTGGGAGCAGAACAAGTGCCACCAGTGTTGTTACTGCAGGAGTGGTTAACCAATCACCTGCATCAGGCGAAGCTGCCTAGTCGCGTGCATAAGACTCAACAATCGGTATCCTTATTAGGCCACTGTTCAGAAAATGCACTAGTGACTGGAAGCTTAAATAGTTGGCGCACAATTTTTGCCAAATTTGGCATAGACCTACGCACTCCCGCGGCAGGATGCTGCGGTATGGCAGGTACATTTGGCCATGAGGCAAAGCATCGCGCATTGTCCACCAAACTCTATGAAATGAGTTGGCAAAAGCCCGTCAATGAATCGATAAGTAAGGCAGAGGCAGTTTTGGCAACGGGTTATTCATGTCGCAGTCAAATACGCCAACAAACCAATACTAACCCTTTGCACCCGCTGACGTACATTAATGAACTGTTTACTAAAGTTGAGGATTGAGTGTTAAGCTAAAATCGACTTTCTTACCTTGTTCAAAACTATCGTTAGAGCCAACAATGCGGGTTAAAAGTTGCAAATCCCCATCCTTGTTATGATCCAGTTGTGCTGACAGATGTTGGAAATTAAATTCGCTAAGAATTTGTTCTAAATAAGCGGCTTTGTCCGATAGATCTGTATTGTTAGTTTTAGAATATTGTATGGTGCCCATTTTACTGCTGGAAAGGTCTGCATCAGCCACAGCCCAGGTTTGACTGCCACGAGACCTTAAATCTAAGGTGATGTTAACAACACCAGAAACCTCACCAGTGGCTTTGAGGGTAGGCGTGTCAGCTAGTGCGATTAGCTGATCAAGCTTGATACCCTGTAAGGTTATTGGTATGGCGTTTAAACGGGTTGGTTCAATGGAACCACTTTTTGCAACTACTCGGCCTCCTAACCAATTAGCATCCACTTTCTCGATCTGATACTGAACAGATGACCAGCCGTTAGTGCTGAGGTCTAACTGCGGCTTGAATACTTGTTTGCCTAGGCCAGTTGCCCAGCCTAATTGGTCTGCTTTAAACTGGTGCTTCCCTTTTAGCTGTGTTGGTGTTTGATTGTTAGAATCCGCATTTTTATTACCTGAGCGAGGGCGTTTATAGTCAAACTGGCTGCTGCCTTTTAAGCCAGTAACATACAGATTAGCGTTCTGGGCATCGATGTTGGCATAATTTAGTTTTTGTGAAGCAATTATTTGGTCATTGTTCCAACGCCAGTCTGCTTTATAATTAGCTGTTCCACGGGTAATGTTGGCTAATAGTGGAGAGGGTAGCTCAAGGGCGTTTTCAAGTTGATTAAGTTGTGGCATTAATGGCGGTAGGGCAACGTTTTTAACATTAACCATTAGCTGGTGATCTGCGCTATTTGCATGCCAAATGTATTGTCCATTAATGGTACTAATATAAGGCGGCAACTGGGCTGTAAAGCTGATATTAAGTTGGTCATCAAGCCAACTCAGTTGCCCTTTAGACAGCCCTTGAAAGGTTGGCCAATTTGGAAGGTTTATAGACGTAGGGCGAAGTTTAAAAGATCCTTCAATTGGACGGTTAGACAATATAGTTGAACCTTCTCTAAGGTTTATTTCAAGGCCTTGGCTTGGAATTGATTCAGGCCTTAAATGAACAGACGCGTTTGACCAAGTCCAATAATCTTGCTCAGGAAGGTAGGCGAGGTTAATAGGTTGGTCATTGGTCAGGTTAAGTTTGTCACTAGCAAAAAGTTGTACTGCACCTGCTTCACGGCGACTTACTACTTGCGTTGCAGAGAGTTTGCTTTTGGGTTGAACTATAAATTGCCATTGCTTAGGGTCAAAGTCAAAGTCTACAGTGCTCAAAAACTGTAACTGACGTAAATCTATTGGGAGCTGGGTCATCCAAGGATTGGCTTTAGTTTGAGCACGGTAATAACCACTTAAGTTAGCACTCCCTTGCCAATGGTTAAGAGCGTGAACTTGCAGTTGTGATAGCTGCCCAAATACTTGATACACAGAATGGGTGTTTTCTAAAGTGACATTAATGTCCCCGTATAAACGTAGGCCAGTATTAGAACCTAATATATTCTTTTGTTTTACTGTTTCGATAACGACAGGGCTGCCAGCACTAAAGGTGAGTTGGGCTTGCTGAAGAAGCAGTGATTTGTACAAATTGGGATCTATTTTTGTGTTGTCCCAAGCTGGGGAAACTCTAAATGTGCTACCCTCATTTAAGCGCCATATTGGCGCAGTGTTAGGATTTAATGTTTGAGTAATGCTCGCATCTAAATAGAACCCCCTCACCTTAGGGTTGCTTGCAGCTAGCTGTATTTGGCTTTGCAGTTCTCCTTGGGCTTGGCTTAGCCAAGTATCAAATTTTACAGCGCCCATCTCATCAGAACCAGCCTTAGTGGTTACGGGTAGCGTAATTTTCCAGTGGCTATTAAGCTTTCCCTGCGTAATAGTGGTTTGGGCCAAATCTGGCGGTAATAGGGTAGACAAAAACTTCTGGCCATAGGCCAGATTAACTGCTCCTTGGCCCTGCCAAACGTAAGTGCTACCTTGGCGCTTAATAGCAGACGTTATTTTTGCTACTGGAGCGCTATTGGGTGTGGCAAATATTTTCGCTTCTACTTTGTCATCTGGGCTTAAGGTTGCGTCTAGGTAAAGTTGTTGTTGGGTGGGTGTCAAAATCTTACTTAATATACTCAGGCCTTGGCCTTGGTTTGTTAATTGCCCAGACAGCTCAAACGGTTGTCCTTCAATAGTAGTGTAGAGTTCAAAATTTTCAATTTTAAATTTAGGCCATTCTGACAGCCATAGACTAGGTATCAAAACAGTACTTGGTATTAGTGGCAGCCCCGTTGGGTTTGTTTCTAAGACACTGAGTGCTTCACCAATATTTAACGTGGGCCACTGGCGAGCTCTCAATGATTGCCATGTATAAGCTAAAGCAACATCAGTGAGTGATGCAGCTAAGGTGCCAGTCGCATTGTTTTGGGTCCAGTTGAGCTGCTCAATGTGCCAGTTTTTATGGCTTGGATAGCCAACACTCAATTCAATTTGTTGCCAATTGTAGGGTTTGAGCAAGGTGGTAGCTAGGCTTGGAACCCAAAGTGGAATAGCTGCGTAGCACAGCAGTATTAGTGCGACAAAAGGTAGCAATACGTAACAAAACAAAAGCCTTAGCATAGGACGCGGTCTTTGAATGGGTTGATGGTTTGAAATTTTAAAGTCTCAATTGAGCGGTAAAGCAGGTTCAGTGTTACATTAATGCCAAGTTGTGGCTACAAAAACCTAATCTGAGGTTTTTTGTTTAAACTCACAAAGGTCTTCAATAGTGCACGCACCACAGCGAGGCTTTCTAGCAACACAAATATAACGTCCGTGGAGTATCATCCAATGGTGAGCATCTAACAAGTATTCCTTAGGCACAAACTTTAATAGTTGTTTTTCCACTGCCACTACGTCCTTACCGGGCGCAACACGAGTGCGGTTGGACCAACGGAAAATGTGCGTATCTACCGCCATCGCAATCTGCCTAAAAGCGGTGTTAAGTACGACATTAGCAGTTTTTCTGCCAACTCCAGGCAATGCTTCTAGTGCGTCTCTGGTGTCTGGCACTATGCCATCATGGTGCTTGACCAACAGCTTGGCAGCTTCTATGACGTGATTAGCTTTACTATTAAATAAACCAATGGTTTTAATGTGTTGTTTCAACCCATCTAATCCAAGGTCGAGCATGGCTTGAGGGGTGTTGGCCACTTTAAATAAATGTTGGGTGGCCTTATTGACGCTCACATCAGTAGCCTGAGCAGAAAGAGCTACGGCAACTAAGAGTTCATAATGATTAGTAAAATTTAGCTCAGTCTCGGGATTAGGGTTGTCTGCTTTGAGTCTAGCAAAAATTTGTGCACGCTTAACTTTGTTCATTTAGGCTTCCGCATTGCTTAGGCTTTAAGCGATAGTTCCCGTTACTCTTACTCGCTTATTTCCAGCTTTAGATAGCGGGTGAGCTTTAAGTTTTTGCATTTTTTGATAGTGATCAAAGGTATTTTTAGCTGCAATAATTAACCCCATGCCAACAAACGCACCTGGGGGCAGAACTGCAAAAAGGAAACCACGGTAGTCGGTGATAATTACTAAAGTCCAATCTTGTGCCATTGGTCCAAGTAATAAATGCATGTCTGCAAACAGCGTTCCTTGTCCTAGTAATTCTCTCATAGCCCCTAGTAGCAATAGCACTGCTGCAAACCCTAAACCCATACTTAAGCCATCTAACACGGCTAGGTGGGGAGGGTTTTTGCGGGCATAAGCGTCTGCTCGACCTAAAATTGCACAATTTGTGACTATTAGTGGAATAAAAATTCCTAATATCTGATACAGCTCATAGGTTAAGGCTTGCATGGTGAGTTCTGCAATGGTGACTAAAGCTGCAATAATCATCACAAATACAGGTAACCTGATGTCGTCAGCTACACGATTACGAATTAACGAAACTAATAAGTTAGACCCTACTAAAACTAATAACGTGGCAAAACCTAAGCCTAACGCATTTACCACACTTCCTGTCACCGCTAACAATGGGCACAGACCTAATAATTGCACTAGCGCAGGGTTATTATTCCATAGCCCATTCATCATTAGTTTTGTTTGCTCGGTAGACATGCTAATTCTCCTGTGCAACCGCGTAAAGGACATTGTAGTGTTGCTGATGATACAGCAGGCCTTGGTGCACGGCGCTGACTACAGCTCTGGGGGTAATTGTAGCTCCAGTAAAACCGTCAAATACGCCGCCATCTTTAGTGACAGCCCAATCCTCTAAAGTTGTATTGCCTAGAGACCGGCCGATAAAACTGTCTATCCAGGATGATTTTTTGCGCTCTACCTTGTCACCTAATCCTGGTGTTTCTTTGTGTTCTATGGTGCGTACGCCTTGAATAACGCCCTGTCGATCTATCCCCACAAGCAAGGAGATGTCGCCACTGTATCCGTCTTTGGCGACCACTGGTAAAACCATGGCTTGGGTTCTACCGGACTTAACGGCAGCATAGCCAACAGCGTCTTCCTCAAGGTTGAGTATATGGTAATTTAATAGTTTTTGAGGCGCAGATAATAAGCTTTGATCATAAAAGTTTGAAGGCATCACAGCTGCTAATGCATGGGCTTTAGCAGCTGCTTTATTGGCGGCAATACTATCGCTACCAGCGACGTAAGTGAGGCTAATTGCTGCTGCAGTAATGACTGCAAATAAGCCTAAACTAATAGCTCCAGTGCGAATGGATGCGAATAAAGTAGTAGGGGCTTTTAAGCTCATTAGTTGTCACCTTGCGAATGTGGTTTTTTAGGCTGGTGGCCGTAGGCCTTTGGCTTGGTGTATGTATCTATCAAGGGTGCTGATAAATTCATCAAAAGTATGGCAAAGGCAAAGGCATCAGGATAATTACCAAAACTACGAATAATATAGACCAAAATGCCAACCCCAGCGCCGAATACTAGCTTTCCCTTGCGACTAGTAGCACCAGATACAGGATCTGTAACAATAAAAAAAGCCGATAGCATGGTTGCACCGGTCAACAGGTGTTGAGAAGCACTTGGATATAGGTCTGGTTCACCCATGTGAAACAATCCTGCAAAAAAGCCTAAACTTACTAACATAGCTACTGGGGCATGCCAGGTGAATACTCGTTTTGCTAGTAATACTAAGCCACCTAATAAATAAGCCAAATTGACCCACATGCTGGCTTCTAGACTTAAGCCCAGCTGAGGGTTACTGCTAGTTAATTCGGTCAATGTTAGACCTTTAGTATGCCGCATTAGATCTAAAGCCGTGGCTCTTGTCCAAGCATCTATACCACCTTCAATACCATTAATTGATTCTAACCAAAACCAAACCCACTGTTGGCTAAACGTTAATGTGGCTTCTGTACCCGCCCACTGCGTCATAGAAACAGGGAACGCAATTAAACACAAAGCATAGCCTACCATTGCTGGGTTAAAAGGGTTACTGCCCAAGCCACCATACATGTGCTTGGCAAATACAATAGAAAACAAAACAGCCACTAAAGTTAGCCACCATGGGCTAAATGGTGGCAAAGCCAAGGCTAATAAAAAGGCTGTTGCTAGAGCACTGCCATCGGTCAGGTAAGGCAGACTAGGACG